>JAEUJL010000137.1 GCA_016794835.1 Gemmatimonadota bacterium
GTGGACGGTCCTCCCGCTCGTCGTGCTGGGCATCATCGCCGTCCCCACGGTGCGCTACATCTGGAAGTACCAGGCGCCGGCTCCCGCCGACGCGCTGAAAGTCCAGGTGATCGGGCACCAGTGGTGGTGGGAGTTCAAGTATCCACAGTACAACGTCTCCACGGCCAACGAGGTGTACCTGCAGGCGGGGCGCCCGGTCGAGTTCGAGCTGCGCACGGTGGACGTGCTCCACTCGTTCTGGATCCCGGCCCTCGGCGGCAAGCGGGACCTGGTCAACAACAAGACGAACGTGCTGTGGTTCACGCCGGATTCCACCGGTGAGCAGGCCTTCATCGGGAGCTGCAACGAGTATTGCGGCGACTCGCATGCGAACATGCGGTTCCGGGCCTACACGGTGAATGCGGCCAACTTCGAGAGCTGGGCGAAACACCAGGCGGCGAACGCGGTCTTCCCGCCCCCGCCGCCGGCACCCGAGGCCGCCACGGCCATCCCGGCCGCCAACACGGGGGCAGCACAGCCGGCCGCTCCGGCACCGGCCGCCGCGCCGAGCACGGGGTACGAGTTCCCGGCCGCCCAGCTGGGGGCCCACACGATGCCCGCCACCCCCATCCCGGCCTCGCTCAAGTTCAACGAGGCGGCGCTGGCGAACGGGGATGCGACCCGCGGCTTCCAGACCTACTCGCGGTCGCTCTGCATCGGGTGCCACAAGATCCGCGGCAACCCGGCCTCGCAGAGCCCGATCGGCCCGGACCTCACCCACCTCGCCTCGCGGCACACCATCGCCGGCGGGTTGTTCCCCAACGATGCGAAGCACCTCGCCTACTGGATCAAGAACGCGGTGGCGATGAAGCCCGGCGCCAAGATGCAGGTGGTCGGCAAGGGCGAGATGGACCCCATCCTCAAGAAGCCGGTCTCGACCGGCGGCCTGACGGATGAACAGATCGCCGACATCGTGGCCTACCTCCGGACACTGAAATAGGCGCGGGACGCAGGGCGCAAGACACCACCTGCGCCCTGCGACCCGCGCCCTGCGACTTGCGACCTACGACCTAACTCTCCGACTTCGAACCCATGGCTACCGTCGCAGCATCCCCCACCTACACGTCGTACGCGAGCGGCGAGAAGGCAGGGATCATGGCGTGGTTGACGACGACCGATCACAAGAAGATCGGCACGCTCTACCTCCACACCTCCCTCTTCTTCTTCATCTTCGGCGGCCTCGAGGCCGTGCTGATGCGCTGGCAGCTGATGAAGCCGAACCAGACCATCGTGACGGCCGACCAGTTCAACCAGCTCTTCACGATGCACGGCACCACGATGGTCTTCTTGGCCATCATGCCGCTCTCCGCCGCGTTCTTCAATTACCTGATCCCGCTGCAGCTGGGTGCGCGCGACGTCGCCTTCCCGCGCCTCAACGCGTTCAGCTACTGGGTCTACCTGTTCGGCGGCTTGTTCATCACCATCCCGATCTTCGGCTGGATGGCGCCGAACGGCGGCTGGTTTGCCTACGCCCCGCTCTCGGGCCGGACCTACTCGCCCGGGATCAACATGGATTTCTGGGTCCTCGGCATCCAGATCCTCGGTATCTCCTCGCTCGCGGCCGCGTTCAACTTTGCCACGACGGTGATCAACCTGCGGGCGCCCGGGATGAACCTGATGCGCATGCCGATGTTCACCTGGATGTCGTTCGTGACGCAGTTCCTGATCATCCTCGCCTTCCCGGTGATCACGATCGCGCTCGTCTTCCTCCAGTTCGACCGCTTCTTCGGCACCAACTTCTACCAGGTCTCCGCCGGCGCCGACCCGCTCCTCTGGCAGCACCTGTTCTGGGTCTTCGGCCACCCTGAGGTGTACATCCTCATCCTGCCGGCCTTCGGCCTGGTGAGTGAAGTCCTCCCGACCAACTCCAAGAAGCCGCTGTTCGGGTACGGCGTCATGGCCTACTCCGGGATCCTGATCGGCTTCCTCGGCTTCGGCGTGTGGGCCCACCACATGTTCGCCGTCGGCATGGGACCGATCGGGGATACCGTCTTCTCGTTGACGACGATGCTCATCGCCGTGCCGACGGGGGTGAAGATCTTCAACTGGATCTTCACGATGTGGGGCGGCTCGATCCGCTTCACCGCCGCGATGAAGTTCGCCATCGGCCTCATCGCCCTGTTCACCATCGGCGGCATCTCCGGCATCACGCACTCGTCGCCGCCCTCCGACCTGCAGCAGACCGACACGTACTACATCGTCGCGCACTTCCACTACGTGCTCTTCGGTGGCGCGATCATGGGCATCTTCTCGGGGATCTACCACTACTTCCCGAAGATGTACGGGCGCTACATGAACGAGACGATGGGCACCTGGCACTTCTGGCTGAACTTCATCGCGATGAACCTGACGTTCTTCCCGATGCACTTCTCCGGGATGCTCGGCATGCCGCGCCGCATCTACACGTACGATGCAAACCAGGGCTGGGACACGCTGAACATGCTCTCGACCATCGGCGCCTTCCTGCTGATGCCAGCCACCCTGATCTTCATCTACAACTTCTTCACGTCGAAGAAGGGCGGCGCGCCGGCCCCGGGCAACGCCTGGGACGCGGCGACCCTCGAGTGGTCGATCCCGTCGCCGCCGCCGGAGTACAACTTCGCGAAGATCCCGGTGGTCCACTCGCGCTATCCCCTCTGGGACCTGACGCACCCGGAGCGCACCAAGGACGTCCCGCACACGGACGCCGGCATGGTGCACACCGGCGAGCACGACGTGGTCGACATGCACATCGAGACCGAGACCTTCACCGCGAAGCAGCTCGGCATCCCGATGCCGTCCTCCACGATCAAGCCGCTGTGGACCGCCCTCGGCCTGGTCATCATGTTCACCGGCCTGCTGGTGCTCCCGCACAACAAGACCGCCGGGTTCGCCGGCATCGGCGTCGGCGCCTCCATGCTCGTCGGGTTCCTCTACGCGTGGCTCACCACGCCGCTCGAGGAGCACCACTAGATGCGCGCCGCCGATTCCGCCGGCCGTCCGATTCCCTCCTCCGTCCTTTCCCTCGGAGCCCAACCACTCGTGTCCGCCACCGCCCATGCGGCCCCCGCTCACGGGAGCCACGAGGAGCACCACCACTACACGACCACCGGCCTCGATAGCCGGAAGATCGCCGTCTGGGCGTTCATTGGTTCGGAGTGCATGCTCTTCGCCTCACTCATCTCGACCTACCTGATCTACAAGGGCCGCTCCATCGTCGGGCCCTTCCCGCACACCTCCTGGACCCACCCGCAGACCGGCCAGGTGTTCAAGCCCATCCTGAACATCCCGGTCACCTCGGCGTCGACCTTCGTCCTCCTCATGTCGTCGCTGGCGATGGTGCTCGCGCTCTCGGCGGTCGAGAACAAGGACAAGCCGTTGCCCGCGGGAGCCGGCCTCGGCGACCGGATGCTCGCGTCGTCCAAGCTGTGGCTGTGGGCCACCTGCCTCCTCGGCGCGGGATTCCTCGCCTTCCAGGCCTACGAGTTCACCTCGTTCGTGCACGAAGGGCTCACCATCAAGACCAACCTCTTCGGCTCGACCTTCTTCACCCTCACGGGGTTCCACGGCGCCCACGTGACGGCCGGCGTCATCTGGCTCGGCACGTTGCTCGCGATCGACTACCAGCGCGGCCTCGGCCCGAAGGACGCCCTGAACGTCGATATCGCCGCCCTGTACTGGCACTTCGTTGACGTCGTCTGGATCGCGATCTTCACCCTCCTTTACCTCATTCCGGATTGAGGCCCGACATGGCGCACGATTCCCAGGCCGAGCACTACCACCCAAGCTGGAAGGAGTACAAGTGGGTGGCCCTGATCCTCACGATCATCACGATCGTCGAGGTGTGGGCCTACTACATCCCGAGCTTCGTCGCCTCCGCGGCGTTTGTCCCGGCGCTCCTCATCATGTCGGCCGTGAAGTTCGCGATCGTCGTGATGTTCTACATGCACCTCAAGTACGACCACAAGCTGTTCCGGGCCCTGTTCACCGGCCCCCTGATCATCGCGACGGCCACCCTGCTGGCGCTGCTCGCGGTGATGAGCGCGCTGTAGCACACGGCGCACCCACCGTACGGTCCGAGGGCCGGGGGCGACATGCTCCCGGCCCTCGTCGCATCCGGCCCGGTCGATCCCCGGGCGCACACGCCCCCCGACACCCGTCGCTGCGCGCGCACGAACACGGCACCCCGCGCCGCCGGGCCTTTCGCCTCACCAGGTGTGGTGTCATATTCGCCTCACCAAGTGAGGTGAAGACATGGCCCGGTCGCCCAACGAACTGCTCCACGGCACGCTCGACGTGCTCATCCTCAAGAGCCTCGTCCTCGGGCCGCTCCACGGCTACGACATCTCCCGACGCATCGAGGAACGCTCGCGCGCCTTCAGCATCGAGGACGCCGCCCTGTACAAGGCGCTCTACCGACTGGAAGAGGCCGGAGCGATCGACGCCACCTGGGGGGTCTCCGACAGCAATCGCCGCGCGAAGTTCTACCGCCTCACCCCGGCCGGGCGCCGCCTGCTGACCGCCGAGTCGCGCACCTTCCGTGAGTATGCCGCGGCGGTGCTGCGCGTGCTCGACGCCGCCGCGGAGGACGCATGAGCGCACGCGTTCCCCGCGGCTGGCGCCAGTGGCTCGGCCTCCCCACCCGCTCCCCACGACAGGTCGCGCAAGACGTCGACGACGAGCTCGCCTTCCATCTCGCCATGCGCGAACAGGAGCTGCGAGCGGCCGGCCTGAACCCGGCCGACGCCACACGGCTCGCACAGGAGCGGCTAGGGGACGTCCCACGCGCCCACGCCGAGTTGCGTCGGTCGGCCCAGCGCGCCGAGCAGCGGCAGCGCGGACGACGCTGGCTCGAGGACCTGCACCAGGACCTCACCCACGCGACACGTCGCCTCCTGCGCGAGCCCGGCTTTGCCGCGGTGGTCGTCACCACCCTCGCCCTCGGCATCGGCACCACACTCGCCGTCGCGTCCCTGCTCGACCGCGTGCTCGTCTCGCCGTTGCCCTACCCCGGGGCGGACAAGCTGTGGGTCGTGAACATGCAGTCGCGGGACGGGTCGCTGCGCACCTCGGCCACGCAGGCATCGGTCGAGGCATGGCGTTCCGGCGTCCCGTCGTTCGAACGCATCGAGACGGTGAACTCCACCTCGGTGCTGGTGTCGCAGGACGGCGTCAATCGCATGCGCCCGGTGGGGCTGGTGTCGCCGGGGCTCCTGCAGCACCTCAACGTTGCAGCGGCACTCGGGCGTCCGCTCACCCCGGACGACGCGCGGCCCGACGCCACGCCGGTGGCGATGCTGGCCTGGTCCGTGTGGCGCCGGGCGTACCAGGGCGATCCCTCGGTCATCGGCCAGCCGATCACCCTCGG
>JAEUJL010000142.1 GCA_016794835.1 Gemmatimonadota bacterium
CCGGCACGGTCGCGGGCCTCGGTGCCACCGACCAGGCGCAGGTGTCGCTGGGCGCCGCGTCCGCCCTCGCGACCTTTGCGACGCCAAACTTCACCCTCAGTCGGGTGCCGACCGGCCTGGTGGATCTCCTGGCCAGCCGCACGCCGCTCAACCTGAGCAATCCGCTCGTGCAGACTCCCAACAAGTTCATCCTGCAGCGCGGACTCAACCCGGCCGACAACAGCAGCCTGGGCACGCTCGACTTCAATGGGGCGAGTGCCTTCGACCCCGATTCGAAGACCCTGACCGTTGTGGGCGGCCAGGCCGGTGAGACCATCACGGCCGGTGCGACCTTCGTGACCGCCAACCGTGGATTCGCCTCGCTCGGGACCGCGATGGGCGGTGGTGCGATGTCGTACGCGGCCATTCCCTCGTCGCGCACCGTCGCCGGTGACCTGCACATCGTGAGCGGCCAGGCCATCACGCTGCAGGGATTCCAGCCGGTCTTCGGTCGCGCGGTCTCCACGATCTTCCGCGATGCCACCAACACCCAGGTGACCCTCGGGGCCGTGCCGGCAACTCCCACCATCAGCAACGTCGCCGGCGCGCCATACGCGCGGCTCCGCATGCAGCTGAGCCGCCAGTCGGACTACAACAACTACTGGACCGCGACCTACTCGCAGGCCGGCACGAACCAGCGCACGGTCTCGATCTCGATGACCGAGGCCTACCTCGGGTCCGGCAATACCGTTGACGTCACGATCCCGGATTTCACCGCGGTGTCTGGATGGTTGAACACCTGGGGGCCAGCGACCGGGGTCAGCACGACCTGGGCGTCGGGCGCCTTTGGCTGGGTGGTCGGTGGTGGGCAGACTGCGGAAGGCTCGATCAGTCGCACGGGCCTCCGGTACGGCAACGTCACGCCCTGAGGAACACCGCAGCTGAACGACACACGGGCCCCGGCGAGCTGCCGGGGCCCGTGTTGCATCCGCCCCTTGGGGATTCCGCGATCCGAGCACCTCCCGTGCTCCCCGTACCGCTCGTGCCGCCCGTGCCGCGCAGTGGCCGTTTCCCTCCACGCACCGACATCGCGCCCCCCGCCGCCTGCCGTCCTATTGCCTACCTAACGTCGCTCCCCCACCACCCTCCCCCACGCCTCCCCCGCGATATTCCCGCCGCACACGACGACCGCCACCCGCTGACCGTTGAGCTGTGGCGCGTCACGTCGCAGCGCCGCGAGCGCCACGCCGGCCGCCCCCTCGATGCGCCCTGGCTCCAGGTCCGCCCATTGGTTCATCGCGGCGGCGATCTCATCCTCCGTCACCGTCACCCACTCGTGCACCAGGTCGCGACACACCGGGAAGGTGAGCGAGCCCGCCTCGATCCCACCCGCCGTCCCGTCGGACAACGTCGGCTCGGAGACCATCTCCACAATCCGGCCCGCCTTCACACTCTCGGCCATCACCGGTGAATGGGCCGGCAGCGCCCCAACGATCCGCACCTGCGGCGCCATCGCACGCAACCAGAGCGCCATCCCACCGATCAACCCACCACCACCCACCGCGATATAGATCCGGTCTGGCACCGGACCCTGCCGCAGCAACTCCACGGCGGCGGTCCCCTGCCCGGCCATGACCGCGGGATCGTTGTACGGGGAGACGTAGGTCGCACCGGTCCGGGCCGCCGCCGCGCGCGCCTCCAGCTCCGTGTCCAGGCCGTCGGTGCCAAAGGCCACGACCTCGGCCCCCTTCGCCCGGATCTTGTCCACCTTGGCCGGGGACGCACCCTCGGGCACGTAGACGCGCGCCCGAACCCCCATGGCCGACGCCGCGTACGCCACCGCCGCCCCATGATTCCCGCTCGATGCCGCGACAATGCCCGCCGCGCGCGACGCCGCGCTCAGGGTGAGCAGCTTGTTGACAGCGCCCCGGAGCTTGAAGGAACCCGTGGGCAGGTGCTGCTCTTCCTTGAGCCACACCTCGACCCCGAGCGCCGCCGAAAAGGCGTCACTTTGACGGTAGGGCGTTTCCGGCACCCGGGGCCGGATCCGCCGATCCGCCTCGTCGACGTCGGCCGCACGCACCGGTGTATCACCTGCTGCACCCGCCACGTATTCCATAAGTATGAGCCAGTCCCCTGGCGACGCCCGACACGCATGCCTCGGACGCCTGTCGGAGTTATGATTCGAGACCGCTAATCTGGTCCTGTGAAGCCACTGTTCGCTGCATTCGCACTTGCTGTCCTCGCTGGTGGCGCCACGGCCCAGGCGCCGAGCGATTCCGTGCCGGCTGCTCCGGAGACGGCGGCGGTCCGCGCACGCCTGCTGGAGGCGAATGCGCCGGGCCTGCGGTGGCCGCGCGTTGGCGATGTCGCCACCGCCGTGTCCGCCGCCTACGAGAGAGTACAGTGGCGCCCGCTCTGGAGCAACGGCGGCCGGCTGACCCCCGCCGCGCGTCGCACGCTCGCGTTCCTCGCCCAGGTGGACTCGTTAGGCCTCGACCCGCGTGACTTTGACGTGTCACGCCTGGATTCGCTCGCGCGCACGCTCGACGTCGCACCAGGCGAGGCGACCATCGCGGACTTCGAGACGACGCTGAGCGTGGCCAACGCGCGCCTCCTGCGCGCGCTGCGCTGGGGGCGCGCCCGCCAGCCGCAGGCCTATCCGCGCGTCCCCGCCCCCGGTGAAGGGTTCGACCTCGCGGCCGGGCTCTATGCCCTCGCCGTGGGCCCGGACCCGGTGGCGGTGTTCGACCAGGCCGGTCCCCAATGGAGCGCCTACCGCGAGCTCACGCGCGCCCTCCCCGCCGTCCGTCGGCTCGCGGCGGACTCGTCCCTGCTCCCCGGGGCGCCGGTTGCCGCCCTTCGCGGGCGCCCCCTCGCGACGGCCGCGTCATTGCGGCGGGTCCTCCGCGCGATCGGCCATGCCGCGGACAGTGCCGCACCGTCCCCTGCCGCCGACACCCTCCTCGACCCGTCGTTGTCGCGCGCATTGTCCGCCTACCAGAAGGACGCGGGGATCACGCGCAGCGGCGTGTTCGACGCCCGCACGCGCGACCACCTGCGCGCGAGCCTCCAGCGGCGCGAGCGCGACGCCGTGCTGTCCCTCGAGCGGTGGCGCTGGCTGCCGCGGTCCGGCGACCGGCGGGCGATCGTCGTCAACATCCCCGAGTTCCGCCTGCACGTCTACGAGCAGGCGACCACCGGCACGCCCACGTTCAGCATGAACGTCGTGGTCGGTCGCGGGGAGAAGGACCGCTACACCCCGTTGTTTGTCGAGGAGATGGAGCACGTGATCTTCTCGCCGTACTGGGAGGTCCCGCAGACCATCGCGAAGGACGAGATCGTCCCCAAGGCGACGAAGGACTCCACCTACCTCGTGCGCAACCGCTACGTCCTGGTGCGCGGCTACAGTGACAATGCCCCGGTCGTGAAGCCGGACACCGCGAGCCTCGCCCGCATCGGCAAGAGCGTCCGCGTGCGCCAGCTCCCCGGCGACTACAACTCGCTCGGCCGCGTGAAGTTCATGCTGCCGAACGACCTCAACATCTACCTGCACGACACCAACGAGAAGCACCTCTTCAAGCGCACCGCGCGCGCCTTCTCCCACGGGTGTGTGCGCGTGGCCGAGCCACAGAAGCTGGCGCAGTGGGTGCTGGCCGGCGACACCGCCTGGTCCCTCGACCGGATGAAGAAGGCGATGAAGGCGGAGAAGCCCGAGCTGGTGAAGCTCAGCGAGCACATCCCGGTGCTCCTGGTCTACCACACGGCCGCGGTGGACACGGCGGGGGTCCTGCGCAGCTACTCGGACGTCTACAAGTACAACGACGAACTGGCGACGCTGCTGGCGAAGGGGTACGGCGCGAACTAGCCCGCCAGGACGATACGGGGTCCCGGGTCACGCCCGGGACGCGTGGGCCGAGAGAGGCGGGCGCGCAGGTGTGCATCGCGCGCGCCAGCCCAGCGACCTGCGGCGCATATCGCGCGACGGCCCGTCGCGACGCGATGCCTAACGCGTCGGCATCAGGACCTGGCCCGGGAGCGCCCACGTCAACGCCCCGCGCGCCACCACGGCGGTCCCACCCACAAAGACCCACTCCACCCCTTCCGCATACTGGTGCGGGGCGGTGAAGGTCGCCTTGTCCGCCAGCCGGTCGAGGTCGAGGATCGCGAGGTCGGCGACCATCCCCTCGCGCACCTGCCCGCGGTCGCGCATCCCCATGATCTGCGCCGGCAACGATGTCATCGAGCGAATCGCGTCCTCCACGGAGAGCACCCCGCGCGTGAGCGCATAGTGGCGGATCTTCCGTGGGAAGGTCCCGTAGTAGCGCGCGTGCGTCGCCGGCCCGTCCTCGGGCAGTGCGATCCCGGCGTCCGATGCGGTCGCGACCCACGGGAGCGCGGCATACGCCTCGATGTCGCGCTCGTCCATGGAGAAGCCGCGCACACGACCACCGCCCGGGCGATCCGCGCGCCCGCGCAACTGCAGCTGGATCGCCGCGTCGACCTCACTCACGTTCCAGCGCGTCGCCACCTGCCGCAGGCTCTTCCCGACCACCCCCGTGTCCGGGTGATCGAACACGAGCACCTGCTCGGCGCCCCCACGCCGCTGGATCTCGTGGGCGATGTCGCGACGCAGCCGCGCGTCCTGTTCGGGGTTGGCGAGGACACGTCGCAGCGCGGCGTGATAGTCCGCGGCGCCACGCGCGCCATCGACCGGGGCCTCGTCGCGCGCGAGCGCCCACGTCGGGACCAACACCGTGCTGCCATCGGTCCCGCTCGTGGCATAAGGGTACTGGTCGGCCCACACGTCCACCCCTCGCGAGCGCGCCCGCTCGATCAACTGGATGGCCGCGCCGCTGCTCCCCCAGTAGTTCGCGCCCTTCGTCTTGATGTGCGACGCGACGACGCGAATCCCGGCCTGCTCACCCACCGTGATCGTCTCCCGAATGGCATCGAGCAGGGTCGGGGGGCCCGCGCTGTCCTGGCTGGGCCAGTACCACATGGGGTCCTGCCCCTCGCTGCGCTCGTGCGAGATATAGACGCCGTGGAACGGCGCGACCTCCCGGGCAACAGCCACGACCTCGTCGGTCGTACTCCAACGGCCGGGAGCATACTCGAGCCCCGCGGAGAGTCCCCAGGCCCCCTCGGTCATCGCCTGGCGCACCATGGCGCGCATGCGATCCACCTCGTCCGGGCGGGCGGGGCGACGCACGTCCCGTCCCATCACGGCCCCACGCACGGAGCCGTGCCCGACCATCAGGGCCGCATGGGGGCCGATGCCCAGCGCGGTGATCCGCCGCCGCTGCTCGGCGATGGGCAGCGGCGACCGGCCGTCCTGGTTCACCACGACGGTGGTCACCCCCTGCATCACAAGGTTTGGGGCCGCACGACGCTTCGGGTCCGCGTCGCGGAACCCGCCATCCGGCGATGAGCCGTCATCCGCGTGCGAATGGATGTCGATGATCCCCGGGATCACGACCTTGCCACTGGCATCGATCCGCTGGCGTGCGGCCGCCGGTCCCAGGCGCCCCACGGCTACGATGCGCCCGTCGCGGACGGCCACGTCCGCCGGAAAGGCCGGGTTCCCGGTCCCGTCGTAGACGCGAGCGCCCGTGATGAGGAGGTCGTACGGTGGGGTTTGGGCGGCGGCGAGGCGCGCACCCAGGGCGAGGGCGAGGAGTAGGGTCGGTCGCATCCCCCAATCTGCGCGCATGCCCCGGACCTGTCAGGAGCGGTGCCTTGCGGCGCCGGGGTTTCGGCGCACGTTATCGGTTCCACCTTCCCTCCCAGGACGCCCGCTCATGCGTCGTCTCGTGTTCGCCGGCTGCACCGCCCTCGCCTCCCTCCTCGCCGCGTGTGCCACCGAATCACCATCGCCACGGGCGGCGGCCTACTTCGACA
The DNA here is from genome assembly GCA_016794835.1 of Gemmatimonadota bacterium. Classification (GTDB taxonomy): domain Bacteria; phylum Gemmatimonadota; class Gemmatimonadetes; order Gemmatimonadales; family Gemmatimonadaceae; genus RBC101. The sequence continues at coordinate 5,881 of JAEUJL010000142.1, forward strand.
ACACGGGCCGGAGCGACACCCTCACCGGCGGGGTGCGGATGATCCCCATCACCACCCCCAAGGGGACGTTCAAGGTCTGGACGAAGCGCACCGGCAACAATCCCACCATCAAGCTGCTGCTCCTGCACGGCGGCCCGGGGATGACGCACGAGTACTTCGAGGCCTTCGACGCGTATTTCCCGGGTGCCGGGATCGAGTATTACTACTACGACCAACTCGGCTCCTTCTACTCCGACCAGCCGAAGGACTCATCCCTCTGGAACACCGAGCGCTTTGTCGAGGAGGTCGAGCAGGTGCGCCAGGCGCTCGGGCTCGGCAAGGACAACTTCTTCCTCCTCGGCCATTCGTGGGGCGGGATCCTCGCGATGGAGTACGCCCTCAAGTACCAGCAACACCTCAAGGGGCTGGTCGTGTCGAACATGATGGCGAGCATCCCGGCCTACAACGAGTATGCGCGCAACACCCTGATGCCGGCGATGGACCAGAAGGTGCTGGCCGAGGTGAAGGCGCTGGAAGCCGCCGGCAAGTACGCCGATCCCCGGTACATGGAACTGCTGATCCCGCACCACTACGAGCAACACGTGATGCGCGCGCCGTTCGCCGAGTGGCCCAACGGAGTCGCGCGGGCGATCGCGCACGTGAACCCGGACATCTACGTCCCGATGCAGGGCCCGAGTGAGCTGGGCGCCAGCGGCAAGCTCGAGAAGTGGGATCGCACGGCGGACCTCGCGAAGATCACCGTGCCCACGCTCGTGATCGGCGCGGGCCACGACACCATGGACCCCAAGCACATGGAGTGGATGTCGACGCAGTTCCCCAAGGGCGAGTATCTCTATTGCCCGAACGGGAGCCACATGTCGATGTACGACGACCAGCGCACGTATGTGGACGGGGTGATCGCGTTCCTCAAGGGCGTCACGCCCTGAACGACACTGGGCCCCGGCTTTCGCCGGGGGACTTCGACGACGGTGGGCCCGACTTTCGTCGGTTGCACGGGCACCAAGCCGCGGGCGAACACCAGAAGTTCCCCGGACAAGCGAGCGCATGCGAGCGCCGATCCGGGGCCCAGTGTCGGTTGCTAGATCAACGCATCAGCAATCGCCGCGATCTCCGCGGCATCCTTCCAGGCGTCCCGCAACGCATCGAGCTCGCCGTCCATCGCGCGCCGCTCCGACTCCTCGTGGGCGGCCATCTCCAGCGCGAGCCGGTCAACCAGCGGGACATCCACCAGCTGCGTGGCCGGGTCGCTGCCGATCCCGCCACGCCCCCAGAAGGTGCGTCCCGTCAGGCGCCAGGCCAGCCGCTCGGTCTCGCTCGTCGCCACCTCCAGCGCCTCCACCGTCCCCACCCCACCCTCCTCATGCTGGAATCGGCCCCATGAGGTGCGCAATGCGATCGACAACACCCGGTTGAAGTAGGAGTCCGCCCGCGCCGACTCGTCCACCTTGGCCGAGGCCGACGCCAGCAACTCCGGCGTAAAGCCACGACCACGCTCGGTGCCATTCACGATCGCGAGCATGCGGGCGGCTGTCCGCAGTCCGGCCTCGCCCGACAGCGTCATCGTCCCCTGGTCATGGGGAATCACGAGCGACCACGGCTGGCCGGGCTCGGGACGCACCAACCGGGCCTGCACGAGATGCCGCAGGCGAATCACCGCCAGCGGGAGATCGGCGCCCTGCGGTGCCTCGCCGATGCGCACCACGTCAGCGACGGTGTGGCCCATCGCCCCAAGCAGCAGGTCGCCCATCGTGTGGCGCACGACGGCGTTAGGCGAACTGCCGCGCAACAACCGCCGGACGGCGATCGCGGCGCGCACGGCACTGCGGCCCAACGCCCGCGACCCCTCGTGGGTCCGTTGCGCCACCGTCCGCCCATAGCGCCACGCCGCCACCTCGGGACGCAGGGCCGGCCCGATGCGCACGAGGTCCAGCTCGGCGCCCAGCCATGCCAACCCGATGTTCCCCGAGCTGTACCGCAACGTCGTCCGGCGAAAGCGACGCTCACACTCGTCGACCACCTCCCATCGCTCCTCGATCGGCGCGAGGTTCCAGCGCTGGCAGGTCGTACACACCGCCCACACCCACCCGCGCGCGGGATCGAAGGCCACCCGACGCGACACCGGAAACGACTCCAGCTCGTGGTTGGCGCCGAGTGGACCGTAGCAGAAGGTGCAGTGCGTGTACACGGAGCGCCGCCGGGTGATGGCCGACCCAAGTTACCACCACCCGCGGGCGCTGGCGGAAGGGGCGGGACCAACCGTACCCGACGGAGGTCGAAGCGCGCCGGCCTAGTGGGCCGGCAACACCGCAAGCTCCGCCGGTACGGCCTGTTCCTGCGTGAAATCCAGTCGGGGGGCGAGCATCCGGTACATCACCGGGGTCACCAGCCGGGCGATCAGCGTGGACGACACCAACCCACCAATGATGACCCAGGCCAGCGGGGAATAGAGGGACGACCCCTCGACCGCGAGGGGGAGCAATCCCCCAATGGCCGTAAGCGAGGTGAGCACGATCGGCACAAAGCGGACCTCGCCCGCCCGCTGGATCGCATCATCCAGCGCCATCCCCTGCCGCCGCAACTCGTCGGTGAAGTCCACCAGCAGGATCGAGGTCTTGATCTCGATCCCGATCAGGGCGACAAACCCGATCATCGCCGTGAAGCTCAGCGTGTTCCCGCTCAGCCACAGCGCGACGATCCCCCCGACGATCCCCAGGGGAATGACCGACGCGACCACGAGCGTGCTCGTGAAGGTGCGGAACTCCAGCACGAGGATCGCCAGGATCCCGAAGGTCGCGACAATGATCGCCGCGCCAATTCCCCCAAAGCTCTCCTGCCGACTCTCGATCTCGCCCGCGGCCACGAGACGATACCCGTCCGGCAGCCGCATGGCCTGCACGCTGTCCAGGATGGCCCGCGTGACCCGGTCGGTGTTGTATCCGGTGCGCACATAACTGGTCACGGTCACCGCACGTTGTTGGTCCCGGTGGGTCACCACGGTGGGCGAGCCGCGGAATCCCACGCTGGCCAGCTGCGCGAGCGGCACTGACGCCCCGGTGGTGGAGGTGACCTCGATCCGGTCGAGGATGGCGCGGGTGGGGCGTCCGTCGCGAGCCACGCGCACGACGATGGGGTACTCATCCCCGTCGCTGGCGCGGAACTGCCCCGCCTCCAGCCCGGCCACGGCGAGACGCACCGTCCGGTCCAGCTCAACGGTCGTGACCCCGAAGACGCCGGCCTTCTGGCGATCCACCTGCACGGCCAGGTCGGTGCGTTGCAGCGCCAGGGGATCGCGGACGTACTGGGTCCCCGCCGTCGCGGCCATCACGCGTGCCACCCGCGCCGAGAGCGCGCGAAGCGAATCCAGGTCCGGTCCCTCCACGCGCAGCGCAATCGGGGCGTCGATGGGCGGGCCATTCTCGAACTCCCGCACCTCGATGCGCGCGCCGGGATACGCCGCAAGGCGCACGCGCAGCGAATCGAGCATGGCCGGGGTGGCGTCCGCCTCGTAGGCATGCAGCAGCACGAACAGCTGCGCATGGTTGGTCGACTCCTGGCGGGGCGACACGTTGTAGTACACAAAGGGATTGCCGCGGCCCACGTTCGTGAACGCCCCCCGCACGGCCGGATGGGGCAGGACGGTCCGTTCCACAAAACGCGCCGCCGCGTCCGTCGCCTCGAGCGACGCACCCTCCGGCGTCTCGATGTCCACGAGGAACTGCGGCGTCCCCGCCTTTGGAAAGAGCGAGAACCCCACCGCGGGGACCAGGGCGAACGACGCCACGACGAGCAACCCGGAGACCGCCAGCGTGCGCCACGGGTACGCGAGCGCGCGATGCAGGAGCGGGGCATAGGTCACCTGGATCCCGCGCTCCAGCAGGCGCAGGAACCGGTTCCCGTGCGCGGGCGCGTTGCGGGGCATCACCAGCGAGGCGAGCCACGGCACGATGGTGAAGCTCACGAAGAGCGAGGCCAGGACCGCATACACCACCGCGATCGGCAGTGACCGGATGTACCGGCCAGACAGCCCGGGGAGGAAGATGAGCGGCAGGAAGGCGAAGATGAGCGTCGCCGTTGCCCCCATCACCGCCACGGCGATCTGGCGCGTCGCCTCGACCGCCGCCTCGCGGCGCGAATGCCCCTCCCGCAGGAAGCGGGTGATGTTCTCCACGACCACGATGCTGTCGTCGACCAGCAGGCCCAGGGCGATCACGAATCCAACGATCGACAGCTGGTTGATGCTCAACCCGGTCGCCTCCAGCATGGTCACGGCCATCAGCAGCGACAGCGGGATGGAGACCATCACCACGACCGAGGCCCGCCAGCCCAGGGGCAGGAGCGTGAGCAGCACCAGGGCGAGCGCGATGGCGAAGTCGGTGCCGAGGCGCGACAACCGGCGCGCCACGTTGGCGGCCTGGTCAAAGCCACGCTCGAGGGTCACCCCGGGCGGAAGTGTCGCCTCGATCCGGTCGAGTTCCGGCCAGAT
>JAEUJL010000162.1 GCA_016794835.1 Gemmatimonadota bacterium
TGGTCGCGGCGATCGCGCCCCGCGTGCGAGCGCCGGAGGAGGATCCCCGGATCGTCCCCATCGCGATCCTGGCCTTCGTCGAGGGGTAACGCGGCGCGGCCCCTGCTATCTTGGCGCATGACCCATCGCGTCGTGCTCTTCGACCTCGACGGCACCCTCGTCGACTCCATCGAACTGATTGTCCGGGCCGCCACCTGGGCCTTCACCTCGATCCAGGGACGCTCGCCCGACCGCGCGGAGATCATGGCCGGCATCGGGAAGCCCCTGATGACACAGTTTGGCGAGTACGCGCGCAACGAGGCGGAGCTCCACCAGCTGGTCGCCGCCTACCGGGAGCACCAGCTCCTCCACCACGACGACATGACCCAGCCGTACGACGGGGTGAATGACGTCGTGGGCTGGCTGGCGGCCTCCGGTCGCTCGTTAGGCGTGGTGACCTCCAAGATCGAGCCCCTCGCCCACCGGGCGCTGCAGCACGTGGGGCTGCACCACCACTTTCCCCTGGTGGTCGGCATCGAGAGCACCGCACGCCACAAGCCCAATCCCGACCCCCTGTGGTTTGCCATGGAGCGGCTCGGCGGGGATCCCTCCGAGTCGGTCTACATCGGCGACTCCCCCTTCGACCTCCGCGCGGCCCGCGCCGCGGGGATCGACTCCATCGCCGTGACGTGGGGCGCCTTTCCTGAGGCCACGCTCCGCGCGGAACAGCCGACAGCCGTCGTTCGCAACGCGGCGGAACTTCGCGCCCTGCTCACGTAGGGTGGCGGGTCCCTCACCGGAGTATCTCATGCGTCGCACCCTGGTCCTCCTCGTCGCCCTCACGGCGGCTCGCCTCCCGGCCCAACAGCCGCCATCCATCCCCTTGCCGGCCGCGCTCGAGCGCGTGCTGCGCGACTATGAGCAGGGGTGGGAAAAGGGTGACGCGGCCGCCGTGGCCCGCCTGTTCACGACGGACGGCTTCGCCCTCCCCAACGGCAAGCCGCCGGCGAAGGGACACGCCGCGATCGCGGCGGCCTACCGGGGCAATGCCGGTCCGTTGCGCCTGCGCGCCCTGTCCTTTGCCACGGCCGATTCCGTGGGGTGGATCGTCGGCGCGTATGCGTACGGTGAGCGGAGCTCGCCCGACATCGGGAAGTTTGTCCTTGCGTTGCGCAAGGACCCCACGGGTCGCTGGCTGATCGCCGCCGACATCGACAACGCCTCCAAATCGCCGTCATGATTCCCCGCCTTGCGCTGTCGCCCTCCCTCTCGATCTCACGCGTCCTCACCGGCCTCTGGCAGGTGGCCGACATGGAGCGCGGGGGGCGTGCCGTCGACCTGGACGCGATGGCTGCGGCCATGGAGCCCTACGCGGCCGCCGGACTGACCACGTTCGACATGGCGGACCACTACGGCTCCGCCGAGGACGTGGTCGGGCGGTACCACCGCCGGGCAGGCGCCCGCCCCGTTGAGCTGCTCACCAAGTGGGTCCCCGAACCCGGGCCGATCACGCGCGACGCGGTCCGGACCGCCGTGCAGCGCTCCCTGGACCGGATGCAGCTCGACCAGCTCCCGCTGCTGCAGTTCCACGCCTGGCAATACGCCAACCCCGCGTGGCTCGACGCCCTGTTCTGGCTGGCGGAACTGCGGGCCGAGGGCCTGGTCGCCAACCTCGGCCTGACCAACTTCGACACGGCCCACCTGCGCATCGCCCTCACCAGTGGGATCCCGGTGGTGAGCAACCAGGTCTGCTTTTCCCTGTTGGACCAGCGTGCCGCGGGGGCGATGACCGACCTCTGCCTGGCGCATGGGGTCAAGCTGCTCGCCTTTGGCACCGTGGCCGGCGGCCTGCTGTCGGAGCGGTGGCTGGGCCAGCCCGACCCGGCGTCGCTGCAGACCTGGTCGCAGATGAAGTACCGGCGCTTTGTGGAGGAAGCGGGCGGCTGGGACGCGTTGCAGCGCCTGCTGCGGGTGTTGGCGGAGGTCGCCCGCCGCCACGACGTCTCCATCGCCAACGTGGCCTGCCGCTACATGATGGAGCAGCCGGCCGTTGGTGGCATCATCATCGGGGCGCGGCTCGGGGAAAGCGCGCATGTCGAGGAGACCGTGCGCCTCGCCACCTTTGCCCTCGACGACGCCAGCCGCGCCGAGATTGCCGCCGTCGTGCGGGGGCTCCGCACCATCCCCGGCGATTGTGGAGACGAGTACCGCAAGCCGCCGTTCCTCACTGCGAGCGGCGACCTGAGCCACCACCTCGAGAGCTTTCCCGCGCCGTACCTGACCGAACAGCGGCAGGGGCGCACCGTGGCGCTCTCCGGCACCCCATGGGAGGAAATCGCGGGATTCGCCCGCGCCGTCCGCGTCGGGGACCGCATCATGGTGTCCGGCACCACGGCTACACACGGGAGCCGCGCGCTCGGGACGAACGACCCCGCCGCCCAGATGCACGCCATCATCGACAAGGTGGAGGGCGCCATCCTGTCGCTCGGCGGGACGCTCGACGACGTGGTGCGCACGCGCGTGTATGTCCGGGATGCCGCCCAGTGGGAACCGATCTCGCGCGCCCATGGCGAGCGCTTTCGGGGCATCCAGCCGGCCAATACCCTGGTCCACGCCCCACCGATCGGCGACGAGTACCTCGTCGAGATGGATGCCGAGGCGATCATCGGGAGTCCCCCGCTGGCCCCGTGAGCGCGCGCGAGGCAGCTTGTGGCATGACGCGCTCCCTGCTTCGCTCCGCCACCCCCGCCCTGGCCCTCGCGCTCGGTGCCGCCTGCGCCCCGTCGGCGGGACCATCGTCGGCGCCCAGCCCTTCCGCGGTCCTCCGCGTGTGGGACACCCGGGCCAGTCGCATGGTGTCCTTTGACCACCTGGCGCGCGCCGCGGCCTCCGCGGACCTGGTGTTCTTTGGTGAACAGCA
>JAEUJL010000214.1 GCA_016794835.1 Gemmatimonadota bacterium
GGCCACCGGGATTGCGCGCCGCTACGTCACGCAGTGGGGACTCTCCGATCGCATCGGGCCGATCCTCGTTGGGGAAAACGAGCAGGAGGTTTTCCTGGGGCGCGAGCTCATGAGCCGTCGCGAGGTCTCCGAGCAGACCGCCGAACTGGTGGACACGGAGGTCAAGCGTGTGATCGATTCCGCCTACCAGCGGGCCACGTCGGTGCTCACGGAGAACATCGAGCTGCTCCACGCGGTCGCTAAGTCGCTGCTGGAGCGGGAGACGCTCTCCCGCGAGGACTTCGACGCCTTGATGCGCGGCGACACGTTGCCGCCGCGGTCCCCGATGCCCCCGGCCGTGTCGTCGGCGCCACCGACCACGGTGCTGCCGCCACTCAAGCCGGTGGTGCCCCCGCTCCTCGGGGGCCCCGAGCCGTCGCCGGCCTAGCGCCGGGTGCCTAACGGCACCCCGATCGCCCCCGCGCCCTCCGGTGCGGGGGCGTTACGTGTGGGGCCATGAGCGCTGCCGTTCGCGCGTGGGGGCGGGCCCACCCCGGGTGGGTGGGAGGGCTCCTGCTGCTCGCCATCTATGGGGCGACCCTGGCGCCCGGGGTGACGCTCTGGGACGCCGGGGAGTTCCTTGCGGCGATCCGGACCCTGGGCGTGCCGCATCCCCCCGGCACGCCGCTCTTTGTCGTCGCGGGGCGCGCGTGGGCCAACCTCTGGAGCCCGCTCCTGCCGTTCGCCACGGCGGTCAACCTCGCCTCCGCGGTGGCCACCGCGGCGGGGTGCGGGCTGCTCGCGACCGTCGTCGCGCGCGCGCATGGGCCGCGGGCCGTGCTGCTGGCCACCGTGGTCGGAGGCACCGGCTCGACCGTCTGGTCGAGCGCGACGGAGACCGAGGTCTACGGGTGGGCCCTCTTCCTGATGGGGGGGATGTTGTGGGTCGCGGACCGGGCCGGCACCCGTTGGTCCGGTCGTCACCACGCCCTGATGTGTTTCCTCTTTGGGCTGGCCGTGCCGCTCCATGTGAGCGCCCTCGTCGCGGGGCCGGCGGCCATCCTGCTGGCCGCCTCGGACCTCGGGGGGAGCATCTCCTGGCGGATGGTGTGCGCCGGGGCCGGTGTGTGGTTGTTGGGCGTGGCGATCGGGACCGTCTCCTGGCTCCCGGCCCTCCTCGGCCTCGCGCTGCTGGCGGCGGCGTACGCTGGGGGTGGGGAGGGCGCGGCGGTCGCAGGGCGCAGTGCGCTCGCGTTGCTCCTCGGGACCTCGTTCCTCGGCGTGTTGTACGTCCTCGCGCGGGGGGATCCGTCCGTGAACCAGGGGGATCCATCGAGCTGGTCGCGCCTGTGGGCGGTCGTGGCCCGCTCGCAATACGACGTGCCGGGACTCTTCCCCCGGCGGGCGCCCGCCTGGCTGCAGGTCGGCAACATCCTCCAGTACCTCGACTGGCAGTACGCGCGGGGGTGGTCCGACGCCGTCGGGGCGAGCTGGCGCCGCACCCCGCTGACCCTCGCCCTCGTCGTGCTTGGCGTCATCGGGGCGGGGAATCACCGCCGGGTCGATCCACGAACGTTCCGGGCCACGCTGCTCTTCGTGGTGTGCACGTCCCTTGGCGTGGTCGCAATCCTCAACCTGCGGGCCGGCCCGTCCTACGGATGGGGGATCCTCCCCGCCGACGCACTCCGGGAGGCGCGGGAGCGCGACTACTTCTTTGCGCCGTGGTTCGTGGCATGGGGGGCCTGGATCGCGCTCGGGTTGCGCCGCGCCATGCACCGCGCCCCGCTGGCCGCGCTCGGCGTCGCTGGCCTGCTCGCGGTGTCCAACGTTGGTGCGACCTCCCGACGCGACCCCGCGCGCGCCCCGCTGGCGCGCACCCTTGGGCTCGCCATGCTCGACGGCGCGCCGCCTAACGCGGTCCTGCTCCTTGCGGGCGACAACGACGCCTATGCCTCCTGGTACCTGCAGGAGGTGGAAGGCGTCCGCCGCGACGTGATACCGGTGGTGGTGCCACTGCTGCCGGCGGACTGGTACCGGCGGCAACTGCGGGACCGGCACCAGCTCTTTGCCGTCCGGGAATCGCTGGGCTGGGTCTCCACGGCGGACGCGCTGCGGCGCATGGGGATGGCCGCGGCGTCGCTGGGGCGTCCGGTGGTCGCCTCGGTTGGGCTCAGTGTCGCCCATCGTGAGGCAATATCCGGCGAGGGGTGGCGCTTTCGCGGGCACCTGTTTGAGCGCACCGGGACCGGCCTGAGTGCTGACTCCGCCGCCATCGCACGAGCCCGCCAGTTGGTCCAGGGGGTGGCCGCGCGGGACCAGGTTCCGCACCGGGCTGACCCTACGGAGGAGTACGTCTGGCGTGTCTTGCGCTGCCCCGAGGCCTGGATTTCTCGTCAGGCGCCCAACGCGTCCGGCTTACTTGAATCGACCTGTAACTACAGGTAGTTTCACGCGTTATGCCATTCTCGGGATTGCCGGAGCGCGTCGCCGCCATTCGCGAGGTCGTGGGCGCGGCGGTGCGACGAGGTGGTCACGGTCAGCAGGTCGAGATCGTGGCGGTCACCAAGACCTACGGGCCCGAGGCGGTCGTGGCCGCCTGGAACGCGGGGCTCACCTCGGTGGGCGAGAATCGCGTCCAGGAAGCGCTCGACAAGATGGGGCAGGTCACCGTTCCCGTTCGCTGGCACCTGATCGGTCACCTGCAGCGGAACAAGGCGCGCCACGTGGAGCGGTTCCACCTCGTGCATTCGGTGGACAGTCTCCGACTTGCGCAGGCGGTCGACGAGGTGGGCAGGACCCGCGGCGTACCCGTGCCGGTCCTGATCCAGGTGAATACCACCGGGGAGGAATCCAAGGGGGGATTCTCACGGGGGGAGCTTGCCTCGCAGGTCGACACGCTCGTGGGGCTCGGTGGGCTGCGTGTGCGGGGGGTGATGACGATGGCACCGCTGGGCGCGTCGGAAGCCGTGCTCCGCCAGGCGTTCGGGGGGGCGCGGGAAGCGCGGGACGTGCTGCAACAGGCCGGTCTCGATGCCCCCGAGCTGTCGATGGGCATGTCGGGTGACTACGAGGTCGCGGTCGAGGAAGGGGCGACGATGATTCGCCTGGGAACCATTCTCTTTGGAGCACGCCACTGATGGCCGACGAGTCCTTTCACCTCACACCGCTGGACATCCGGCGGTACGATTTCGGGTCGGCGTTGCGTGGGTACGATCGCGCGCGGGTCGACCAGTTTCGGGAACAGGTCGCGGCGGAAGTCGAGCGACTCACCAAGCAGGTGCAAGGCCTCGAGGGGCGTGCGCAGGGCTTCCACGAGCAGCTGCGCGCGTTCCGCGAGCGCGACAAGGCGATCAACGAGGCCCTGATTTCCGCGCAGCAGCTGCGCGCCGAGACGCGCGAGCAGGCGGAGCGCGAGGCGCAACTCATCATTCGTGAGGCGCGGGCGGAGGCGGATCGACTCCTGGCCCAGGGACGCAGCGAGTTGAGCAAGATCGAGGGCGAGTTGGACGCGATGCAGCGCCAACGGCGATCGTACCTGCTCCAGCTGCGCACGATGATCGAGCGCCAGTTGGCCGACGTCGAGGCGGCGGAGACGATGCCGCCCCCGGTGTTGAGCAGCGGCGCCGAGGCGCCGGCGGGATCGACCGCCACCCCGGCCTGGCTGGACTCGCTGGACAAGGACTGACGACACCTACCTGACTCATGGACACCACACCACACACGTTCGAGGCCATCGAACGCGCGGCCGCCGCTGTGCGCGCGCGATTCCAGCGCACGCCGGATGTTGCCATCATCCTCGGGACGGGCCTCGGCGGGTTGGGGCAGCAAATCGTCGCCGAGACGACCATCGAGTATCGCGACATCCCGGGGTTCCCGCTGTCGACGGTGGAGTCCCATGCGGGGCGGCTGATCTGCGGGACGCTGGGTGGCAAGACGGTCATCGCGATGCAGGGGCGCTTTCATCGCTACGAAGGGTATTCGTTGCAGCAGGTCACCTTCCCGGTCCGGGTGCTGCGCGCGTTAGGCGCGTCCACGCTCGTGGTCTCCAACGCCTGTGGCGGCATGCATCCGCTGTGGGCGGCGGGTGACCTCATGCTCATCGCCGACCACATCAACCTGCTCGGGGACAACCCGCTCATCGGCCGCAACGACGACCGGCTCGGCCCCCGCTTTCCCGACATGTCGGACCCGTACGATCGCGGCCTGCGCGACGTGGCGCGGACGGAGGCCCGGCGCCTGGGCCTCACCCTCCGCGAGGGGGTGTATGTCGCGGTGACCGGGCCGTGCCTGGAGACGCGCGCCGAGTATCGCTTCCTGCGCGGCATCGGCGCCGACGTGGTGGGGATGTCGACCGTGCCCGAGGTGATCGTCGCCGTGCATGGCGGCATGAAGGTGCTCGGTGTTTCCATCATCACCGACATGTGCCTGCCGGATGCCCTGGAGCCGGCGAGCGTCGAACACATCATTGCAGTGGCCGGTCGCGCGGAGCCGAACCTGACCGCCCTCATCGCCGCCGTGGTGGAAAAGCTGTGACGGACGCGCGGTTCCGCCTGCTGGCGCCGGATCGTCGCGCCGACGACCTCGAGCAGGAGGTCCTGGGATGGTGGCGCGCCGAGCGGTTGTTCGAGCGACAGCTCGAGCAGCGACGCGCGGGTACGCCATGGATCTTCTTTGACGGGCCGCCGACCGCCAACGGCCGCCCGGGGATCCATCACGTCTTCGCCCGCACGGTGAAGGACCTGTTCTGCCGCCACCGCGCGATGCTCGGGCATCATGTGCCGCGCAAGGCCGGGTGGGACACGCATGGCCTCCCGGTGGAGATCGAGGTGGAGAAGGCCCTCGGCATCAAGGGGAAGCAGGAGATCGAGCGCCTGGGCGTCGAGGCGTTCAACCAGCGCTGCCGCGAAAGCGTGTGGACCTACCGCGCGGATTGGGAACGCCTGTGCGAGCGGATCGCGCACTGGATGGACTACGAGCACCCGTACGTCACGTACACCAACGACTACATCGAGAGCGAGTGGTGGGCGCTCAAGGTGATGCACGAGCGGGGGCTGCTGTACCGCGGCCACAAGATCCTGCCGTATTGCGCGCGCTGCGGCACGGCGCTGTCGTCCCATGAGCTGTCATTGGGGTACAAGGAGGTCGAGGACCCCTCCATCTACGTGACGATGGACCTCGTGCACGATGGTGGCGTGCGCCGCCGCCTGCTTGTCTGGACGACGACGCCATGGACCCTCGTGTCGAACGTGGCGCTCGCGGTCCACCCGGACCTGGCCTACGTTGAGCTGCAGAAGAAGGGGGTCACTGACTGGACCCTGATCCTCGCCGAGGCCCGCGCGGCCGCGGTGCTGGGTGCGGACTACCAGGATCGATGGGATGTGGTCTGGCAGATGGACGGGCGCTCCTTGGCCGGGCAGCGGTATCGACGGCCCCTCGACCTGGTGCCGATCCCGTCGGGGGCAGGGGACCACGAGGTGGTCGTCACGGCGGAGTTTGTCACCGCGACGGATGGGAGCGGGATCGTCCACATGGCGCCGGCCTTCGGCGTGGACGACTATGCCACCGGGCAGGCGCACGACCTGGCCATGCTCCAACCGGTCAACGCCCGCGGTGCCTTCGAGGACCAGGTGCCGCTCGTCGGTGGGCAGTGGATCAAGGATGCGGACCCGATCCTCATCGAGGAGCTGCGTCGGCGGGACGCGTTGTGGAAGGCCCAGGTGGCGATGCACGATTATCCGCACTGCTGGCGGTGCGGAACGCCACTCATCTACTACGCCCGCGAATCGAAGTTCGTCCGCACGACGGCACTCCGCGACGAGATGCTGCGTCGCAACAGGCGCATGGACTGGCACCCCGAGGAGATCGGGACCGGCCGCTTTGGGGAGTGGCTCGCGAACAACGTGGACTGGGCGATTTCGCGCGATCGCTACTGGGGGACGCCGCTCCCGGTGTGGGTCTGCAACCGGGAGACGTCGCATCGTGACGTCATCGGGTCGTTCGCGGAGCTCGCGGAACGGGTGGGGCATCCGCTGCCGGCGGACTTTGATCCGCACAAGCCATTCATCGATCGGTGGACGTGGCCATGCACCCGCTGTCCGGGGACGATGGTCCGGGTGCCGGAGGTGATCGACGCCTGGTTCGACTCCGGGGCCATGCCGTTTGCCCAATGGCACTACCCGTTCGAGAATCGTGACGTCGTCGAGGCGCAGTTCCCGGCGGACTTCATCGCCGAGGGACTCGACCAGACCCGCGGATGGTTCTACTCGTTGATTGCCATCAGCACGGCGCTCGGCGATGCGCTCCCCAACAACACGTTCGGGGCAGGGGCCGGGCCGCGCGAGACGGCGCCGTTCCGCACGGTGGTGGTGAACGACCTCGTCACCGACGCGAACGGCCAGAAGATGTCCAAGTCGCGCGGGAACACCGTGAATCCGTTCGAGGTCGTCGAGCGCCACGGCGCGGATGCGGTGCGGCTCTTCCTGGTGGCGTCTTCCTCGCTCGGGGTCTCGAAGCGCTTTGACGAGCAGGTCATCCGCGACACGGCGGCCGGCTTCCTGGTCACGCTGAAGAACGTGTATTCGGGGATCTTCGCGCAGTACGCCAACTATGGGTGGGCGCCGGGGCAGCCCGCGCCCGCCGTGGCCGACCGCCCGGCGATGGATCGCTGGATCCTGGCGCGACTCGCCAGCGTGGAGGCGGCCGTGGACGAGGCGCTCCACGCCTTTGATGCCACCGCCGCCTCGCGCAGCATCATGCAGTTTGTGGTCGATGACGTGTCCAACTGGTATGTCCGCCAGTGCCGCGCGCGGTTCTACGAGGTGGCGGGCGATGACAACCGGGCGGCGTTTGCCACCTTGCACGAGGTCCTGGCGACGACCTGTCGCCTCCTGGCCCCGATCGCCCCGTTTGTCAGCGACTGGATCTTCCGGGAACTGACCGGCGGTTCGGTGCACCTGGCCGACTACCGCTCTCCCGCGCCGCACCGTGACGCCGACCTCGAGGTCGCCATGGCGGAGGTGCGCGAGTTGTCGCGCCTCGGTCGCGCGGCACGGGAAGATGCCGGGGTCAATGTCCGCCGTCCGCTGGGCCACGCGGTCTGCGTCGTGCCCGGTGCCCTCGCCGTGCACGTGGAGCCACTCCTGCCGATCCTGGCGAGTGAGCTGAATATCAAGCAGGTCGTGCTGGCCTCCTCGGGGGACCAGCTGGTCACCCTGGAGGCCAAGGCGAACTTCAAGGCGTTAGGCAAGCGGTTCGGCAAGGCGACGCCGCTGGCGGCGAAGGCGGTCCAGCAGCTCTCGTCCGAGGCGGTCCGCCAGTTCGAACGTGGCGAAACCGTGACGATCGTGGTGGACGGGACGGAGGCCGCGCTGGAGGCAGACGACCTGACGGTCGTGCGCCGGGCGGCGGGGGACCTGCTCGTCAAGGAAGCCGATGGCCGGTTCGTCGCCCTGGATCCCGCGGTGACCCCCGCGCTGCGGCGTGAGGGGTTGGCCCGGGAGTTGGTGAGTCGGGTCCAGCGGATGCGCAAGGAGGCGGGGTTCGCCGTCTCCGACCGCATCCGCCTGTGGGTCTGGGGGGCCCCGGAGATCGAAGAGGCCGCTTCGGAGTATATTGGGTGGATCTCTGGAGAGGTTTTGGCCGCCGACCTGCAGGTTGGGGAGGCGCACGCTCCAGGTCACGTCGCGGCGCAACCCGTGGAGCTCGATGGACTCCAGGTGCGCGTTGCCCTCATCGTGGACCAGTAACGATGTCGACACCAGTCGGTGCCAAGAAGCCGAAGCCGATGACCAAGAAGAACCTGGCGCACTTCGAGAAGCGATTGCTCGAGGAGCGCCGGCGGGTCATGAAGGAGCTGGGGCACTACGACGACGTCTTTGGTGCCACGCCGCAGTCGGCGGACGGGGACCTCAGCGCGTACTCGTTCCACATGGCCGACCAGGGAACGGACGCCATGGAGCGCGAGAAGGCATTCCTGTTTGCGAGCCAGGAGGGCCGTTTCCTCTGGCACATCGACCAGGCGCTGCGGCGGCTGTACAAGTCGCCCGAGACCTTTGGCAAGTGCCACGGGTGCGGGGATGACATTGCCTTCGAACGCCTTGATGCCCTGCCGCACGCGCGCTACTGCATCAAGTGCAAGCAGAAAGAGGAAGATGCCAAGAAGTAAGGCGGCGATCTTCCTCCCCGTGGTGGCGGTGCTGGTGGTCGCGGACCGGATCACCAAGGCCGTGGCCGAGCAGGCGCTCGTGTTGTACGTCCCGCGCGAAGTGGTGGGCGACGCCCTGCGCTGGACCCTCGTCTACAACCCGGGTGCCGCGTTCGGCCTGCACCTCGGGCCCTACTCGCGCTGGATCTTCATGGCGCTCACGATTGGCGCCCTGTTCATCCTGGCGAACCTGTACCGCGAGACGCGTCCCGGCGATCGGTGGCGGACCCTCGCGGTCTCGCTCGTGACGGCCGGGGCGCTGGGCAACCTCGTGGACCGGATCATCTCGCCGCGCGGCGTCGTGGACTTCATCGACGTCGGCGTCGGCGCCGCGCGCTGGCCGACCTTCAATGTCGCCGACATGGCCGTGTCCGTGGGCGCGGTGTTGCTGGCGCTCGTGTTGTGGGGCGAGGACCGGGCGGCGGCGCGTGCGGCCGCGTTAGGCACCGGGCAGCCCGGCACCACATGACCTCGGTGCCCGGCGCGGGCACGCGACACACCATCCCCGTCGAGGCGGACAGCGATGTCCGCCTCGACCTGTTGGTGGCCCGGCACCTGGATGTCTCGCGCACGCAGGCGGCCACCTGGATCGCCGAGGCCCGCGTCCTCGTGAACGAGCGACGCGAGAAGGCAGCCTATCGCCCGCTCGCTGGTGACGTGGTGCAGGTGGATTTCCCGGCACCGGTCGGGCGCGCGGTCGTGCCCCAGGACCTGCCCCTCTCCGTGGTCTACGAGGACGACGAGCTGCTCGTCATCGACAAGGCCGCCGGCATGGTGGTGCACCCTGCGCCGGGACATTGGGAGGGGACGGTGGTCAATGCGCTGGCCGGGCGTGGCGGGCCGCTGTCGGCGCTTGGGGGCGAGGATCGCGCGGGTCTGGTCCACCGGCTCGACAAGGACACGTCCGGACTCCTGCTCATCGCGCGCACCGAGCGCGCGCATCGCATCCTCGGTGATGCCCTGATGCGTCGCGAAATCGTGCGGCGGTATGCGGCGCTCGCGTGGGGCCACCTGGACGCCGATCGCATCGACGTGGACCAGCCGCTCGCCCGCGACCCACGCAATCGCCAGCGCATGGCCGTGGTCCGCACGGGAAAGGCGGCGCGCACGACGTTCGTGCGGCTTGCCCGCTACGACAGCGTCGACCTGCTGCGCGCCCACCTGCACACCGGCCGAACCCACCAGATCCGTGTGCACCTTGCCCACCTCGGTCATCCGGTGGTCGGTGACGATGTCTACGGGGGAGGGGGCGGTCGTCGGCTCGTGAAGCTTCCCGCGGGGCGCCACTTCCTGCACGCGGCGCGGCTTCGCTTTCGGCATCCGGTCACCGGGGCCGACCTGGATTTCCGGTCGCCATTGCCGGCAGACCTGCGCCAGACCCTCGCCGCCGTCGCCCGCGACCCTGCCGTGCTCGAGGCGGGTGATCCCCTCGCGGAACTCGGCTTCTACGACGAGGTCGAGGTCGACCCGCGGCGCCCCCGGGCAGGGAGCGAGACCCGCAGCGACGGTGAGGAATGACGAGCCGCCAGCTCCTGGTCGTGGCCAGCGGGACGGTGGCGTACGCGCTCGACTCCACCTGTGTGCGCGAGATCACCGCGATGCTGCCCACCACCCGCATCCCGGGGGCCGGGCCGGAGGTGCGGGGGCTCATCAACTTGAGGGGGCAGCTCCTCCCCGTCGTCGACCTCGCGGTGCGCCTGGGCGGAGCCCCGACCCCGGCCGATGGGGGTGAGGTGGTGGTCCTGGCGGTCAACGGCCGGTCGTTCGGGCTCCTGGTCGACGAGGTGCGCGAGGTCATCGCCGTGGACGCGGCGCCGGCGGACAGCAGTTCGCTGCTGACCGGACAGGGGCCCGGCGGGCTCATCCGGGAGGTGGGACATTTCGGCGACGCAGTCGTCCTTGAGGTTGACGTGCGTGAACTCGCGACGCAGTCGCTCGCATAGGGCAGGGCGTCGTCGCGGTCGCCGTCAGGGGGACCGACCGTGAGCCACTCAGTTCTGATCTGTGACGACGCGATCTTCATGCGGACCATGCTGGGCGACATCCTGTCGCAGGCCGGGTTCGAGATCGTTGGCGAGGCCGAGACCGGCGCACAGGCCGTGCAGCGGTACGAGGAACTCAAGCCGGACCTCGTCACCATGGACATCGTGATGCCGGACATGGGCGGGATCGACGCCGTGCGCGCGATCACGCAGCGGGATCCGGCGGCGCGCGTCCTGATGTGCAGCGCCATGGGCCAGCAGGCACTGGTCGTTGAGGCGATCCAGGCGGGCGCGCGCGACTTTGTCGTGAAGCCGTTCCAGCCGAGCCGCGTGCTCGAAGCGGTCCAGCGCGTCCTGGGGTAGGCGGGACCCCCACCGTGTCGCGCTATCGCGACCTGTTTGTCTCGGAGAGTCGCGACCACCTGACGGCGATCGAGCACGCCCTGGTGCGGCTCGAGGCCGACCCTGGCCAGCCCGAGCAGGTCGATGCGCTGTTTCGCTCGATCCACACGATCAAGGGGATGGCGGGGGCGATGGGGTACGCCCCGGTCGCTGAGCTCAGCCATGCCATCGAGAGTCGTCTCGAGGCGATCCGCGCGGGCGCCGCGCCGATGGACCGGGCCACCCTGGACCTGCTCTTCGAGGGGGCCGACGCGCTGGAGCAACTGGTCGCTGCGGCAACGCAGGGGGGGAGTGCGCTGGATACCTCCGCCCTGCTCGGCCGGTTGGGGCGGGCCGCCGAGGCCGCCGTCGTCCCGGAGGCGCCACGGCGGACCCTGCGCGCCGGGGCCCGCGACGTCTCCTGGACCTTCGAGCCCGGGACCCCGCTGCCGGCGGCGCGCACGACGCTGGTGACCCGGCGCCTCGCCACGTTAGGCACCGTGGTGGATGTTGCGCCCTCGGACGAGGTGATGGCCGCCGAGGCCTTCGATGGGCGCGTGGTGGCCCAGCTCGTCACCGTCGAGGATGCCGAGACGATTGCCGCGGCCGTGCGCGCCTGCGGGTTTGTCGCGCACGTGGAGGTGGGGGCGATCCACGCGCCGGAGGCCCCGCCCACCGAGGCGGCGTGGCAGGAGGGACAGCTTACCGCGCCACTGCAGTCCTACGTGCGGATCGAGGCCCGTCGCCTGGACCAGCTCATGAACCTCGCCGGGGAGCTCGTCACCCTGCGGGGGCGCCTGCAGGTCGCCGCGTCGCGCGTCAGCAACGCCTCGTTGGACGCGGTGGTCGATGACGTGCATCACCTCGTGGGGGAGCTGCAGGACGCGGTCCTCGGCACACGGCTCGTCCCGGTCTGGCAGGTGTTCGATCGCTTTCCCCGTGTGGTGCGCGATGCGGCGCGCACGGTGGGGAAGGAGGCGACCCTGGTGATCGAGGGGCGGGAGATCGAGCTGGACCGCGCGCTGCTGGAACAGGTGGCGGATCCCCTCGTGCACCTCCTGCGCAATGCCGTGGACCATGGCCTCGAGGATCCGGCGGCGCGGGTGGCCGCCGGCAAGCCACGCGTAGGGCGCGTGACGCTCCAGGCGCGGCGCGAACGCACCGCGGTCGTGATCACCGTGGTGGACGATGGGCGGGGGGTGGATCGGGCCGGCCTGCTGGAGCGCGCGCGCACGATGGGGTGGGTGTCCGCGGACGAGGAGGAACTCGACGACCGCGACCTGCTGCGCATCATCGCGCGGCCGGGCGTCTCCACCGCGGAGCGCGTCACCGAGGTGTCCGGCCGCGGCGTCGGGGTGGACGCCGTGGTCTCCCGGATCCGCGCGCTGGGCGGGACGGTCGAGTTCTCCACCGTCGAGGGGCGGGGCACGGTGTTCGAGCTGCGCCTGCCCCTCAGCCTGGCGATCGTCCCGGCGATCATCGCCTCCTGTGGTGACGAATCGTACGCCCTGCCGTTGACGCACATCACCGAGACCGTGCAGCGCACGGCGGGGGTGGTCCGGCGGGTGCGCGGACGCCCGGTGTTCGTCCGGCGGGACCGCGTGCTCCCCCTCTGGTCGCTGCGGGAACTGGTCGGGGCGCAGGGGCGCGACCCCGAGGGGTCGCAAGTCGTCATTGTCGAGGCGGCGGAGCGGGCGGGGGCCGTGCTCGTGGACCGCCTGTCGGGCCAGCAGGACCTCGTCGTCAAGTCGTTCGATGCGGTGCGGGGCATGTCGACGGCCATCAGCGGCGCCGCCGTGCTCGCCGACGGGTCGACGGCGCTGATCGTGGATGCGGGTGGACTCCTACAAGGACAATGATGCAAGAGCTACTCAGCCTTCGGCCCGTGCAGCTCGATGCGCTGCGGGAAGTCGCCAACATCGGGGCTGGCCACGCCGCGACGGCGCTGTCCCAGATGACGGGACAGACGATCATGATCTCCGTCCCGACAATCAACATTGCGGCCCTCGACGAGATCCCGACGCACGTGGGTGACCCGGTCGAGCCCGTGGCCGCGGTGCTCATGGAGATGCGCGGCGACCTGCAGGGACGCACGCTCCTCGTCTTCCCCCGACCGACCGCCGTCCGCCTCGCCGGGCTGATGCTCAAGCGGCCGGGATCCACTGGTGACACCCTCAGTGCCCTCGAGGAGTCCGCGATCAAGGAAGCTGGGAACATCCTGAGTGCGGCGTACATGAACGCGCTCAGCGACTTCATGGGGATCACCCTCCTGCCGTCGCCGCCGTCGCTGGCGATCGACATGGCGCAGGCGGTGCTAACCACCGCCTACCTGCAGTTTGGGGCCGACAAGGACATGGTGTTCTGCGTCGAGACCGAGTTCGTGATGCACGACGCGGGTGAGCGCCTGCGCGGGTTCTTCCTCCTCCTCCCCGAACTCGCCTCCCTCCGCGCGATCCTGCGCGCCGTCCGGCTGGACTGAGGTCGGCAGTGATCGCGAGCACGTCCACGCCGTCGGAGCGCGACCGGGCGATCCTCCGCTCGTTCGCGGACCGGATCGACGCGTACGATGCCGGCGCTGCCAACAACCTCGGCGTGCTCTACTTCACCCGCGGGATGGTGGACGAGTCCGTGGCCATGTTCACGCGGGCCTTGGAGCTCGACCCGCGCATGACGGTGGCGCAGCGCAACCTCGAGATCGTGTACTTCACCAGCGGGTACTACGATCGGCGCGTGCAGGAGCTGTCCGCGCGCCTCGAGGCCGCGCCGGACGATCGCTACGCGCGATGGGAGTTCGGGCGGACGTGCCTCCTGCTCGGCGACGTCACGCGTGCGCTCGACGCCTTCGGCACCCTGCTGCGCGAGACCCCGGATGACATCCAGGTCATTCGCCAGGTGGCCACCGCCGAGCTCAAGAGCGGTGACCTGGAAGGGGCGGAACGCTGGTTGGTGCACGCGCTCGAGATTGCCCCGGACAACCCGGCCGCGCTCCTGCAGCGCGGGGAAGTCGCCTACCACCGGGGGTTGAACGAGGTCGCGCGCCAGTCGCTCGAGCGGTGCGTCGCGCTCGCCGCGGACGATGCGGATGCCTGGTACCTGCTCGGGTTCGTCCGTGGGGACCTCGGCGACCACGAGGGGGCGATGGCGGCGCGCCAGCGCGCCATGCGGCTCAACCCATCGTTAGGTAGGGCACGGGCCAACCTCTCCCTCGAGCGCTTCGACGCGCGGTCGTGGGAACGGGCCTCCGAGGTCAAGGCGGCGCGCGGCCTGGGGACCCCTCCGGGTGGGACCCCCATGCCGCACTACCACCTCGCCCTGGCCTTCCGGCAGAAGGGCTACCTGGCCGAGGCGCAGCGGGAATACCGCCTGGCCCTCGAGGGCGGGGAGGATCGCGAGGTCGTGCTGCCGGCGATGGCCGAGCTGGCGCTGCTCCGCGGCGAGATGCACGAAGCCGTTAGCCTGTACGACGAACTGCTCGCGGCGGCCCCGGGCCGCGCCCGGTACTGGAACGAGCGCGGCGTCGCCCTGCATCACCTTGGGCGGTACCCGGAAGCGCTGGACGCCTATGCCCGGGCCGTGGACGCCGACCCGGCCGCACTCTCCGCGCGCAACAACCTCGCCGTCGCGGCCTTTCACGCCGGAGACCCCGTCGCGGCCGCAGCCACCCTCGGGCAGGTGCTCGCCGCGGACCCCGCCAACACCCGCGCCCGCCTCAACGCGGCGCTCGTGTGCGTCCGCCAGGACCAACCCGCGGCGGCGCTCGCCAACTACCGCGCCGTGATCGAGCAGGGGGGAGAGCATCCGGTCGCCTGGAATGGCGTGGGACTCGTGCTCACCCGGCTCAAGCGGTACGCGCAGGCGCGGGACGCCTTCTCCCGTGCCATCGAGGCGCGTGAGAGTTATGCCGAGGCGCACTACAACCTGGGTTTTGCCCTCTCCCAGCTCGGCGAGCATGAGGCCGCGTTGCGTGCGACGCACCGGGCCATGGCGATCGACAGCTTCTACACGCCGCAGGGGTTTGAGCTGGCCGTCGACTTTGCGCATGAGACCCCGTTCTTCCACGTTGCGCCGGACGTGGCCGAGGGCGAGCAGGGGATCACCGGCTTTGCCTTCACACCCTCCGACCTGGACAAGCCCTTCGCGGACCTGTCGACCGGCGTGGTGTCCCGTGGCCCTGCAGAGGATCTGTTGGCCACCGCGCGCGACGCGCTCGAGCGCGGTGACTTCACGGGGGCCCACGCGACGCTCCGCGAGGTCATCGCCGCCCATGGCGCGGGGGCGGATGCGCTGGTCCTCCAGGGCGAGGCCTTCCTGGGGCAGGAGATGGCCGGCGAGGCGGTGGAACGCTTCCGC
Source organism: Gemmatimonadota bacterium (assembly GCA_016794835.1). Lineage (GTDB taxonomy): Bacteria > Gemmatimonadota > Gemmatimonadetes > Gemmatimonadales > Gemmatimonadaceae > RBC101. Next base: position 14,896 of record JAEUJL010000214.1, read on the forward strand.
GCCGCGCAGGCCGCCATGCCGGGACGCGTCGACGCGATGGCCGGCGAGCTGCGTGCGTTGGTCGCGGCACATCGCGAGGATGATGCGGCGGCCCTCGTCGCACTACTTGGGGCGCGCGAGGATCTCGACGCCGCCACGCTGACCGCGATGGCCACGGTGCACGTGGCCCTCGGTCGCCGCGAGGACGCGCGCGCCGTCATGGTGCGCGCGTGGACGCGGGCGCCGGGCGATCCGAGTGTCCTCCGG
>JAEUJL010000228.1 GCA_016794835.1 Gemmatimonadota bacterium
CATGGACGTGCCCTGCACGGGGGGACCGGCTGATGCCCTCGGCGAGGTCCGCGACCGATCGCTACGCGGTGCGCCTGGCGCTCCCGCGGGACATCGACGCCGTGCACGCGATGGAACGGGCCTGCTTCTCCGATCCGTGGAGTCACCAGGCGCTGGCCGAGGAGCTGGACCGCTCGACCTCGTTTTTCGTCGTCGCGGTTGCATCTGCCGAGTCGGCGGACGAAACGGTCGTCGGGTATGCGATCGCCCACGCGGCGGCGGACGAGGCCGAGGTGGCGAACGTGGCGGTCTCCCCCGGCCACCGGGGGCAGGGGATCGGGGCGATGCTCGTCCGGGGGGTGCTGGACCATGTGCGGGCGGCCGGTGCGCTCGATTGCTGGCTCGAGGTGCGTGCCTCGAACTCGGCGGCCCGGCGGCTGTACGCCCAGCTGGGCTTCGACGACGTCGGCGTGCGAAAGCGCTATTATGCGCGTCCCGAGGAAGACGCGATCGTGATGCGTCGGAGCCTCCGCGGGGCCTAGAACACGATTTTTGTTGCTGTTGGAAATACAGCGGTGGTGGGCGCCTGCGCTCCCCCGCCTACCATGCGCAGCGAGTCAACCCACTCGCCAGGAGGAACCTGTGGCCAAGAGCTTGAACAAGGTGCAGTTGATCGGGAACGTCGGGAAAGACCCCGAGGTGCGCTCCACCAGCAGCGGCGGGCGCGTCGCGGATTTCTCCCTCGCGACCTCCAAGTCCTGGAATGACCAGGCCGGTGGCGGTCAGCGGCAGGAGAAGACGGAGTGGCACCGTTGCATCGCCTGGAACGGGCGGAGCGGATCCGGGATGGGGCTCGCCGACATCGTGGAGAAGTTCGTCAAGAAGGGCGACAAGGTGTATGTCGAGGGGAGCATCGAGTACCGCCAGTGGCAGGACCAGAGCGGCCAGACCCGCTACATGACCGAGATCCGGGTTCGCGACCTGATCCTCCTGTCGCCCCGGGGCGAGGGTGGCGGAGGTGGGGACTGGGACGGGGGTGGACGCTCCTCCCGGTCGGCGGCGCCGGACCGCGGTCGGCCCCCCGCCGCCGCGGCCGCCAGCGAGGACTTCGAGGAGTTCCCGCGGGCCCTGGAAGACGCCGACGACGATCTTCCGTTTTGATCGTCTAATGGGGGGTGGGGGAGGTCCCCCACCCCTTTGACGTCGCGCCGCAAGGTGCGCCGTAGTCGGGTGGAGAGCGGAATCCGAATCCACAATCATCGCGAATGTCTCCTGTGTCCCAGATCCATCAGAATTCGTCACCCACCCCAGCCGGAGCTCACCGATGACGCGACGCGTCCTGGTCACCGGCGGGGCGGGCTTCATCGGCTCCCATGTTGCGGAGGCCTTCCTCGCGGCCGGCGACACGGTCGAGATCCTCGACAACCTCTCGTCCGGCAAGCGCGAAAACCTCCCCGCGGCTGCCGTCTTTCATCACCTGGACATCACCTCGAGTGATGCGGCTGCCCTGGTCCGAACGGGTGGGTTCGACGTGGTCTGCCACCTCGCCGCCCAGATCGACGTGCGGAAGTCGGTCGCCGATCCGGCGTACGACGCGGCGGTGAACATCGGTGGGTCGCTCAACCTCCTCGAGGCGGTGCGGGCGTCGGGTCGCGCCACGCGCTTCGTGTTTTCGTCGACCGGCGGTGCGATCTACGGCGACTTCGTGCAGGTACCGACGGTGGAGGACATGCCGAAGGACCCCGAGTCCCCGTATGGCATCGCGAAGCTCTCGGTCGAGTACTACATGGGGTACTTCGCGCGTGTGCACGGGCTGGACACCGTCGCCCTGCGGTACGCCAACGTCTACGGGCCGCGACAGGACCCGCACGGCGAGGCCGGCGTCGTCGCCATCTTCTGCAAGCGGGCCCTCGCTGGCGAGACCCTGACCGTCTTTGGTGACGGGCAGCAGACGCGCGACTACGTCTACGCCGGCGACGTTGCCCGGGCGAACTATCTCGCGGCGACCAATCCCCTCCCGAAGATGCGCCAGCTGGATGTGCGGGCCTTCAACATCGGGACCGGGGTGGAGACCTCCGTCCTCGACCTCGCGCGCACGATCTACGCGTCGGCGGGCAAGGAAGGGACCGTCAACCATGCGCCCGCGCGGGCGGGGGAGCAGATGCGCTCCTCGGTGAACACGTCCAAGGCCGCGAAGGAGCTTGGGTGGACCCCACAGGTCTCCCTGGCCGAAGGGCTGGCCCGGACCTACGCATACTTTGCCTCGCGTCATTAGCCTTATGGCATGACGCCCCTGTATGCCCAGGTCGAGGCGGCCGTACCCACGTCGGCGTGGGGACTCATCACCACGGCAGACCTCGTAACACAAGTGGTTCTTGCGGTTCTCCTGGTGATGTCGTTGGTGAGTTGGACGGTGATGGTGGCCAAGTGGCGGGAATTCCGGTCGGTCCAGCGCACGACCGCGGACTTCCTCGCCGAGTTCGAGCGGGCCAACTCGGTCGCCGAGGTGGCCGCCATCAGCCGCAAGGCGGGCGCGGGGCCATTGCCCCGCGTCTTCCAGCGGGCCGAGGTCTTCCTCACAGAAACCCGGCCAGCCATGGCCGCGACCCCGGAGCGGAGTGCCAAGTTCAGTGCCTCGCAGGTGGAGGCGCTCCACCTGGTCCTCGATGCCCAGACCGATCGCGAGCGCGACGCCCTCAGCCGCTTCATCCCGTCGCTCGCCATGATCGCGTCGGCGTCCCCGCTCATCGGCCTGCTGGGGACTGTGCTCGGCATCATCCAGACCTTCGTGGGTCTCTCGAGCGCCGGTGGGGGCACCCTCGCGGCCGTCGGTCCCGGGGTTGGCGCGGCGCTCACGGCCACCGCGATGGCGCTCGCGGTGGCGATCCCCGCCGTCTTCGGGTACAACGTGTTCGCCAACCGGGTGAACCGGATCGAGGGAGAGCTGCAGGGGTTTGGCTCCGAGCTCATCGCCCTCCTCGTACGCGAAGGGCGGGTGTAGGTCGTGATGCGACGGCTCCGTCGGGAGCGGAACCCGCTCAACGCCGAGATCAACGTGGTCAGCCTCATCGACGTGATGATGCTGCTGCTCGTGATCTTCATGATCACGGCGCCCATGCTGCAGGGCGGGCTGGAGATCAAGTTGCCCAAGGGTGAGGCGCGCCCCCTCGAGGGGAAGGCGGACATGATCGTGACGGTGCGCCGTGGAGGACGGCTGGGGGTGGATCGCACCGAGCTGACGTGGGCCCAATTCGAGGCGTCGTTCGCGAGTCTCGCGGAACGCCGGGGCAAGCGTGGGGTTATCCTGCAGGCGGAAGCCGACGTGCCGCATGGCGACGTGGTGCGGGCGCTCGGCGTGATGGTCAAGGCGGGTGTCGAGGGTGTCGGCATCGCCGTTGATCCCGCTCGCCGCTGACCCGAATCCCCGTTGATGTCGCGCACCGAAGTTCGGCCACCTGCGCTGTCCCTCGCCCCGTCGGCTGCACTCGCGACGGGGATGCACATCGGCCTGCTTGCGCTCGCCATGTGGATAACCCGGGGGTCGACCGAGGTGTTGCCGCCGGTGTATCGGATCAACCTGGTGGCGGCTCCGGCCGGGCCGCGCGCGATCGGGCAGGTGCAGCCCGAGGTGCCGCGGACGGAGCCGGCGACGGCGCCGGTCCCCAGTCGCGTCGAGGCGTTGGAGAAGAACCCGGTCCGCACGGAGGCGCCCACGCGTCGCCCGCCGCCCCCGCGCGCCACCCAGGTACCTAACGCTTCACGGGCCGAACCCAAGGGGGCGGTCCCCACGGCGGGTGGTGGCCAGAAGGGGGGGACGGGGACTGATGTGGCGAACGTGGAGACGGCGGGCGTGGACTTTCCCTTCCCGGCGTACCTGCGCAACATCGTGAACCAGATCGGCGCGAACTTCGAGACCACGGATCCGCGCCCCTGGTCGGTGGACCTCGCCTTTCGCATCCGCCGCGATGGGAGCGTGATGGACATCGAGATTCGCCGGGGGTCCGGGAACCGCATCTTCGACATCAGCGCCCGCGGGGCGGTGGAGGCGGCGGGCCGCTCGCGAGCGTTTGGTCCGCTCCCGGACGGCTTCGGCGATGACGTCCTGCCGGTTATTTTCACGGTCACCTCGCAGATGTTCCGCTGATGACCTTCTCGCGCCGCGGTGCGCTGGCCGTACTCCTCGTTCTCGGCGCCCTGGCGGCCAGCGTTCGCGCGGCTGGGGCGCAGGACACGACGTGGCGCGAGGGGGTGCGCCTGCGACTCGACGTGCGCGCGCGCAATACGCGGCCGGGGGTCCTGATCCTGCCGGTGGCCGGGGTGGACGGGGACTCGATTCGTCGCATCCTGACGCGGGACCTGGTCCACGGCGACCGCACCACCGTCCTCGACCTCGCGCCCGAGGCGGTGCCTCCGCCTAACGCGAACGGGACCTGGAACTACCCGCTCTTCCAGAACCTGGGGGCCGACGTCGTGGTGCAGGTGGTCCCCACCTCGTTCGGCGTGCAGGTGACGCTGCATTCGGTGGCGGAACGGGCCGTGGCGCGGGCGAACGCATTTCCGCTGCCGACGCCGTCACGCACACCCGACTGGCGCCTGGCCGTGCACACCATCGCCGACGACATCGAGCAGATCGTGACCGGTGTGCGTGGGATTTCCGCGACGCGGATCCTGTATGTCTCCCAGGGGCGCGTCTGGCAGATCGACGCGGACGGGGCGAACCCGACGCCGATTACCGGCGATGTCCGTGCCCTCTCGCCCACCTGGCATCCCGCGGGTGGTCACATGGCCTACACCACCCTCACCGACGCCGGCGCGCGCGTGGTCATCCGCGAGGTCGGCGGGCCGACACGTACGCTTGCGACCGGCGCAGGACTGGCGCAGTCGCCGGCGTTTTCCCGGCCGGATGGCAACACCCTCGTGTATTCCGCGGGGAACGAGAATGGGATGGATCTCGTCGCCGCGAGTCCCTTTGGCAGCGAGCCGCCACGACGCGTATCGATCGGGCGCGGGTCGGACAACATGTCACCGACCTTCAGCCACGACGGGCGCCGCCTCGCATACACGACCAATCGCCTGGGGCGCATCGACATCTTCGTGTCCGATGCGGATGGGACAAACGCCGAGTTGCTGCTGCCGTTCCTCGAACCCGCGTATCGGTCGGATCCTGACTGGTCGCCCGACGGGCGATTGATCGCCTTCCAGATGCAATTCGGCGGCACCTTCCAGCTAATGACCCTGAACGTGCTGGACCGGACCGTGAAGCAGCAGACCAGCAGTGGCGTGAACGAGAACGCGTCGTTCGCGCCGGACAGTCGCCACATCGTCTTCACGTCGACCCGTTCCGGGGTTGCCCAGCTGTGGATCATGGACACGCAG
>JAEUJL010000272.1 GCA_016794835.1 Gemmatimonadota bacterium
GTTTCCCCCCGCATCGACCGGAGCGATGTCTTCAGCTCGGCGAGCTCCGCCTCGAGGCGTCGGGCGGTCGCCTCGAGGGCATCGAGCCTTGGATCGGGGGGTTCAGCCATGACGGCGGGGTGGGGGTGGTGTCAAAGTGACAGGTTCCGCGCAAGAAATGGAATCCCGTATCCTGCTGATTCCGGCCCCTGATCGACTACTTTTCGGGCAGTCTCTCTCAAGGACATTTCGTGGCCAAGTCCAAGGTGCCGGCGCCGACCTCGTTCGAGTTCGAGGAAAACGGCATCACCTACACCTGCACGCGCGAAGGCCCGGACAAGTTCATGGCCGACGCCTGGTGGTGGTTCAGCGTTTCGTCGGCCGCTGACCGGCAGCGCTATGCGCCGTTCCGTGCGGAGCCGGGTGACACCCCGGCCAGCGTGCGGCCGCGCATTGTCGCGTGGTATGCCGCCCTTCTGGAGAAGCGCGCGACGCCGACCACGCACTCGTGGGGTCAGGGCCGTCCGCCGGCGAATGCGGCCGCCAAGGCCGAGAAGGCTGCGGAGCCGGAAGTCGAGGAGGTCGAGGAGTAGCCGCTTCCGCTGGTTGACCGCGGGCGACCCCCGGTCAACCGGCCAGCTCTCCCCGCAGCTCGAGGCGCGCGCGTTCAATCACGGCACGCGTGCGCTCGCGCAGGGATGGCACATCGTCGAGGGTGAGCCCGGTGACATCGATGGGCTCCAGCACGCGGACCCTCGCGCGGGACCGTTGGAACCGGAAGGTCCCTTTCGCCATCGCGTCGCGCGTCCCCGCCACGGCCATCGGCAGGATCGGCGTCCCGGTTTCCACGGCCAGGCGGAACGCCCCGTCCTTGAACGGGAGCATCTCCCCGGATCGTGAGCGCGTTCCCTCCGGGAAGATCATCACGCTCACCTTCTTCGCCAGCCGGTCGCGCGCCGCGGCCATCGCCTCCACGATGCTGGTGCGCTCTCCCCGCCGCACCTCGATATCGCCGGCCATCCGCATCATCCAGCCAAAACACGGGATGTGGAACATCGTCTCCTTCGACAACCACTTCATCTCCCACGGCAGGTGCGAGATCAGGAAGATGTCGGCGTAGGACTCGTGGTTGGACACGGCGATGTACGGTCGCCGCGGGTCACGGATGAAGGTCCCCGAGGTGTCGAAGCGCCAGAGCGGGTTCAGCTTCACCGACGCGACCCCGATCAGCCGGAAGAGCCGGCCGGCGACGTAGCGGCCGCGATCAAAGGGCGCGGTCAGCAGGAAGGTCACGAACATCAGCGGCGTCCCCAGCAGGACGAGGCTCACCACCTCGATCCATGCCCATGCATTGAGCACCGTGGCCATCATGCGCGGGTCACACGGTGCCCGTCGATCGATGCCGCGTCGCGGCCGACGGATCCAGGATGTTCGGGACGTGCGGTGCAGTGCATGGCGCCTCCGGGCCGGTCAAGCGAGCGCCTAAGGAAGGCGCAAACGAGCGAGCGGGCAAGGGGGCCACTCCTGGCTCCCTTGCCCGCTCCCGGCACCCCGCCGTCCCGCGCGGCGGCCTAGTACCGATAGTGATCCGGCTTGTACGGCCCGTCGACCGGCACGCCGATGTACGACGCCTGCTCCTCGCTCAGCTTCGTGAGCTTGACCCCGAGCTTGTCGAGGTGGAGCCGGGCGACCTTCTCATCGAGGTGCTTGGGCAGGACGTACACCTGCTTCTCGTACCGCGACGTGTTGCCGTAGAGCTCGATCTGCGCGATGACCTGGTTGGAGAACGACGAGGACATCACGAAGCTCGGGTGCCCCGTGGCGCAGCCGAGGTTGAGCAGGCGGCCTTCGGCGAGGACGAGCACCGAGTGGCCATCGGGGAAGATGTACTCGTCGAACTGCGGCTTGATGTTGTTGCGCGTGATGCCGGCCGTCTTGAGCCCGGCCATGTCGATCTCGTTGTCGAAGTGGCCGATGTTCCCGACGATCGCCTTGTCCTTCATGCGCTTCATGTGCTCGACCGTGATGATCTTCATGTTGCCGGTCGCCGTCACGAAGATGTCGGCGGTCGCGAGGACCTCGTCCAGGGTCGTGACCTGGTAGCCTTCCATCGCGGCCTGCAGCGCGCAGATCGGGTCGATCTCCGTGACGATGACGCGGGCGCCCTGTCCACGCAGCGCCTGGGCGCATCCCTTGCCCACATCCCCGTAGCCGCAGATCACGGCGACCTTGCCGGCGAGCATCACGTCCGACGCGCGCAGGATGCCGTCGGTCAGCGAGTGGCGGCAGCCGTAGAGGTTGTCGAACTTCGACTTGGTGACGGAGTCGTTGACGTTGATCGCCGGGAAGAGCAGCGTGCCGGCCTTCATCATCTCGTAGAGGCGGTGGACACCGGTGGTGGTCTCCTCGGTCACGCCCTTGATGGCCGCGGCCACCTTGGTCCAGCGCCCCGGGTGCTTCTCCAGCTCATGGCGGAGCAGCTGCAGGATCACGCCCCACTCCTCGCTGTCCGTCTTTGGGTTGAAGGTCGGCACCATCCCCGCCTTCTCGTACTCCACGCCCTTGTGGATGAGCAGCGTCGCGTCGCCGCCGTCGTCCAGCAGCATGTTCGGGCCCGTGCCGTCCGGCCACATCAGCGCCTGCTCGGTGCACCACCAGTACTCCTCGAGCGTCTCGCCCTTCCAGGCGTAGACCGGGACCCCCGTCGGGTGGTCGACCGAGCCCTTCGGGCCCACCACCACGGCGGCCGCGGCGTGGTCCTGCGTCGAGAAGATGTTGCACGACACCCAGCGCACGTCCGCGCCGAGCTCCACGAGCGTCTCGATGAGCACGGCGGTCTGGATGGTCATGTGCAGCGACCCCATGATCTTCGCACCCGCGAGCGGCTGCCGTGCGCCAAACTCCGCGCGCAGCGCCATCAGGCCGGGCATCTCCACCTCGGCGAGGCGGATCTCCTTCCGGCCCCACTCCGCGAGGGAGATGTCCTTCACCTTGAAGGCGGGTCGGTCCATGGGGGAATCGGTGGAAAGGATGGGTCGTGCCGTCGACGTCATGATGGTCTCTTGAGTTGGTGTGTCGTGCCTGCCCTTCGGTGACAACGGTGGCCGTCGGACGGTCACCGGTCCTGCTGCTTCATCCCTGCCTTCGTGCCCTGCGCCACGAACAATCCCGGCCCCTTCGCCTCGGGATCCGGGGACAACGCCCGATGGCGCACCCCTTCCAACCCGGCGGCGGTCATCCACTCCCGGAGCTGGCGCTCCTCGAACCCGGACCAGGCATGGCCCATCGACCGGCGCAGCTCTTCCCGGTCGTGGGGAACCATGTCCATGACGACCAGTCGCCCCCCCGGTTTTAGGGTCCGCGCCGCTTCCGCCAGCACCACACCGGGCTCCGGGAGGTAGTGCAGCACCAGCGAGAGGATGGCCAGGTCGAGTTCCGCATCACGCACCGGCAGCCGTTCGAGATCCGCCAGGCGCCACTGCACGTTCGGGTGTTCGCCGACCCGCTCCCGCGCGGCGGCGAGCATTTCCTCCGACCCGTCCACCGCGACCACGCGCCGCACCTGGTCGGCGAGGAGCGCGGTGAGCTTGCCGTCCCCGCACCCAAAGTCGCCGACGTCGGCGTCCGGGCTGACGAGGGCAGCGAGCAGGTTGAGGTCTGTCGACCGACCGAACAGCTCGCTCCGGTGGTCCTGCCAGCGTCCCGCCTCGGACGAGAAGAACTCCCTCGAGCGTTGACGTCGTTCGGCGACCACCGCCGCCACCCGGCTCAGGTCAGCGGCCGCCCCTGCCGAGCTATCCATGTCGCGCCGGACCACCTCCCACAGCTGCTCCGGCCACGCCCCCGCATCGCTCACCTTTCGATAGAAGCGGGAGGTCCCGTCGGCTCGGCTCGTCACCCAGCCGTCGTCACCGAGGAGCTTGAGGTGGCGCGAGACCGTGGACTGTGGAAGTTGAAGCGCCGCAACGAGTTCACTCACCGAAAGCTCGTGCCCATCCAATGCCAGCAGCAGCCGAGCCCGCGTGGGATCGGCCAAGGTGGACAGGTGGGAGAAGGCGGCGGTCGTCATTCCATCCGTATATGCGGATGGAAGCGTATTGATACCGCGCTGCGGTGTCAAGCCGATGGTGCCGGAGAGTGACGGTGTGTGCCCGGTTCGTTACCCACCTATGGACTCCGGGGGATCCGGGAACCGGGGGACGGCTACAGGGGCTGGTAGCGCCCGGGTGCCGTCCGTCCTGCCGATTCCATGTCCAGCGCATGCCGGACGGTCTGCAGCAGGTCCTCGCGCGAAAACGGCTTCATGAGCGTTGGCCCGAGCTCGGCCAGTTGGGCTTCCACTTCCGGCTCGTGGCCGATGTAGCCGGACATGAAGATGATCGGCATCTCGTGGCCCCCGCTGCGAACCGCGCGCGCCAGTGCCAGCCCATCCATGTTCGGCATGACGACGTCGGTGAGGACCAGCTGGATGACCGCCTCACCAGGCTTCAGGCGCGTGAGCGCCTCGACGCCATCGCTCGCCTCGATCACGCGGTAGCCGTGGCGCTCGAGCCCGCGGCGGGCGACTTCGCGCACGGAGGCCTCATCCTCCACCAGGAGGATGGTCTCATCGCCGTCGACATCCATGCCGGACTCACGCGCCGGGCCTGGGCGCTCTGACGTGGCAGGCAACCAGACATGCAGGCAGCTCCCCTGGCCCGGGGTCGACACGGCTGCGATCGCGCCCCCGTGTTGTGTCACGATCCCGTGGCAGACCGCGAGCCCAAGTCCGGTGCCCTTGTCGACCTCCTTGGTCGTGAAGAACGGCTCGAAGAGGCGCGACAGCACCGCTTCTGGCATGCCGACGCCCTGGTCAGACACGGTCAGGTGGAGATAGGGACCCGGTGGCAGCTCGGCGCTTCCGACCGTGCGCGGCTCCGTGATCACCTCGGGCTGCAACCGCAGCGTGACGACCCCGCCGTTCGGCATCGCATCGCGGGCATTCACGACCAGGTTCAGGAT
>JAEUJL010000281.1 GCA_016794835.1 Gemmatimonadota bacterium
GCGGCGGGAGTGTATCGCCGCGACCGGCCGCTGACGAGAGCAACGGCTCCGCGCCGGGGGACCCGCCCCTCATTGCCCCGGATCGCGCGCGGCACGATGCTTGTGGCTCGCTCCCCACCCATGGCTATGTCGCGCGCGCTCCTCCTCTCCGTCCTCGCCCTGCCCCCGCTCCTCCTCGGTGCCCAGGATCGGGCCTTCATTGGCGCGACCCTGGTCGATGGCACCGGACGGCCGCCCGTGGCCGGCGCCACCGTGCTGGTGCGGAACGGACGCGTCGTCGCGGCGGGCGCCGGGGTGACGATCCCGGCCGGGGCGGAGCGGGTGGACCTCGCGGGCAAGTTCGTCATGCCGGGGCTGGTCAATGCCCATGGGCACGTGAACACCGCACGCGAGCTGCGGACCTATGCCATGTACGGCACCACCACCGTCTTCTCCCTCGGCGGTGAGGCGGCGGATGTCTTTGAGGCACGGCGCGCGCAGGAGATCCCGACCCTCGATCGATCCCGCGTGTTTGTCTCCGGGCCGGTGCTGGCGCCCAACACGCCGGACGAGGCGCGCACACAGGTCGCCGGCGTCGTCGCCCAGCGCGTGGACTTCGTCAAGATTCGCGTGGACGACAACCTGGGCACGGTGAAGAAGATGCCGCCGGAGGTCTACCGTGCGGTGATCGATGAAGCGCATCGGCGCGGCAGCCGCGTCGCCGCCCACCTCTTCTACCTTGGCGACGCGAAGAGCCTGCTGGACGCCGGCGCCGACCTGGTCGCGCACAGCATCCGGGACGCCGAGGTGGACGACGCGGTGATTGCCCAGCTCAAGGCGCGCAACACCTGCGTCGTCCCCACGTTGATGCGCGAAGTCTCGACCTTCGTGTATGAGTCGACGCCGGCATGGTTCGACGACCCGTTGTTCCGGATGCACCCGGACCGCGCGCAGGTGGCTGGGCTGGTGGACCCGACGCGCCAGCAGGCGATGCGCGTGAGTCCGGTCGCCCAGCGATACAAGGCCGCCCTCGAGGTCGCGAGCCGGAACCTCAAGCGGCTGCACGACGCCGGGGTCCCGATCGCCATGGGGACCGACACCGGCCCCGCGGCCCGATTCCAGGGCTATTTCGAGCTGATGGAGCTCGAGCTGATGGCCAAGGCGGGCCTTTCGCCGGCCGACGTGCTTGCGAGCGCCACCCGGACGGCCGCACGTTGCATGGGCGCCGAGCGCGACCTCGGGACGATCGAGCCGGGCAAGTGGGCCGATTTCCTGGTGCTGGACGCCAACCCATTGACCGACATCTCGAACGTCCGGAAGATCTCCAGCGTATGGATCGCCGGAAACCGCGTGCCGCGCTAACCCTCCCCTCCCCGACCTGCCCATGAAACGCCTCATGCTCGCCGCCCTCGCGCTCGCCGCGACCACCGCCAGCGCGCAGCAGCGCCCGCCCCAGGGCCCCCCGTCGATGGGCGGCGGCCAGTGCGCCCAGAACCCGTACAACTGCCCGGATGCGCCGAACCCGCTCCCGCCGAACCCGTCGATCTGGCTCGAGGAGCTGACGTGGATGGACGTGCGCGACGCCATCAAGGCGGGGAAGACCACGATCATCATCCCGACCGGCGGGCAGGAGCCTAACGGCCCGTGGCTGGTGACCGGCAAGCACAACTACGTGTTGCACACGAACTGCGAGGCGATCGCCCGCAAGCTCGGGAACGCGCTCTGCGCGCCGATCATCAAGCTCGTCCCCGAAGGGAACATCGAGCCGGCCAGCGGGCACATGACCAGCCCGGGGACGATCTCGTTGCGCGAGAACACCTTCCGCGCCGTGCTCACCGACGTGGTGGCCAGCCTCAAGCAGCACGGCTTCAAGAACATCATCCTCATCGGTGACAGCGGCGGCAACCAGGGTGGCCAGCGTTTTGTGGCCGACTCGCTGACCAAGATCTGGCAGGGCGCACCGGTCGTGGCGCATGTGCAGGAGTACTACGACTACGCGGGCGCGCAGGCGTACATGAAGACGAAGGGCCTCGTCGACGGCGCGTCGGACAACCTGCACGACGACCCGGTCATCGCCCTCAACATGTTCATCGATGACCCGAAGTCGATCCGCTACGACGAGCGCGTGAAGGCGGGGAAGGCGACGATCAACGGCGTCTCGCTCGCCGACCGCAAGAAGGCGACCGAGTGGGCAAAGCAGATCGTGGAGTTCCGGGCGACGATCACGGTCGAGGCGATCAACAAGGCGATTGCGAACAAGGGGACCCTCCCCGCGCCGCCGCGCCAGCGCCCCGGCACATGACCCACCCGCTTGACCTCGTGCCCCAGCTGGGGCACGAGCAGGTGGTCTTCTGCCAGGACCCCGCCGCCGGATACCACGCCATCATTGCCGTGCACAGCACGGCGCTGGGGCCGGCCACCGGCGGCACGCGGTACTGGCCCTACGCGACCACCGCGGACGCCCTGCTCGACGTGCTGCGCCTCTCGCGCGGCATGACCTACAAGAATGCTGCTGCCGGCCTCGCCCTCGGCGGTGGCAAGGCCGTGATCATCGGCGACCCGCGGCGCCAGGAGGGGCGCGCCGACCTGTTCCGGGCCCACGGGCGATTTGTCGACCGGCTCGGCGGGACCTTCATCACCGGGGAGGATGTCGGGGTCTCGCCCGCCGACCTCGAAGTCTCGGCGACCATGTCCCGGTACATCGCCGGGATCGACGGGATGGGGGGTGATCCGTCGCCGTGGACGGCGAAGGGCGTCCTGCGCGGGATCCAGGCCTGTGCCGTGCATCGCTGGGGACGCGCGGATCTCACCGGCCGGACGATGGTGCTACAGGGCTGCGGCAACGTCGGCGGCCACCTGGCCCAGCTGCTGCGCGCCGCCGGGGCGCGCCTGGTCGTGACCGACGCCGATCCGGTGCGCGCCGCGCGCACGGCCTCCGCGGTGGATGGCACCAACGTGCTCCCCGACGAGATCTACGACCAGCCGGGGGACATGTTCGTCCCCTGCGCCCTCGGGGCGATCCTCAACGACACCACCATCCCGCGCCTGCGTGTGGAGGTGGTGTGTGGCGCGGCCAACAACCAGCTGCAGGCGCCCCACCACGCCGAGGCGCTGGCCTCGCGCGGCGTCTTGTATGCCCCGGACTATATTGTGAATGCAGGGGGCGTGATCAGCGGCAGCATCGCGCTGCTCGGCGAGACCCCCGAGGGGATGGCCGCGCGCGTCCACAACATCCACGACACGCTGCTCACCGTGCTCGACCTGGCCAGCCGCGATGGGGTGACCACGGCGGCTGCGGCGGACCGGTACGCGGAGGCGAGGTTGCGGGAGGGGAGAGGGTAGCCGGCAGCCGGCGGACGGCAGACGGCAGACGGCAGACGCGAGCAGGTCAGGCGTTCGGGGAAACGAGACGCAAGCGGCCGGTGATCCCTGAAGCCCGTGCTGCTCGTGCTGCTCGTGCTGCTCGTGCCGCATCCGTTGGTGGACGTCACCCGCCCCAGCCGCGGGCGATACGCGCTGCACACCCGGGTCGCTCGGGAACCCACGAACCGTCTCACGGCTACGCCCAATCCGGGGCGGCGTGCGCGACGTAGCCCTATGGCAACCTCGCCCTCAGTCCGCCCCTCCCCATGACCTCGACCCACGACCTCGTCCGCGACTACTACGGCGAGCAGCTCAAGTCCTCGGCCGACCTCCGGACCTCCGCATGCTGCGACCCCGAGGTGCTGCCGGACTACCTCAAGGCCATGCTGGCGCGCATCCACCCCGAGGTCACGGCCCGGTACTACGGCTGCGGGCTGGTGGCCCCGACCGAGTTGCGAGGCAAGCGGGTCATCGACCTCGGCTGCGGGTCGGGCCGCGACGTGTACCTGCTCGCCCAGCTCGTGGGACCGGAAGGGGAGGTGGTGGGGGTCGACATGACGCCGAGCCAGCTGGCCGTGGCACGGGAACACGAGGAGTTCCATCGAGAGCAGTTTGGCTATGCGCGATCGAATGTCCGGTTTGTGGATGGGCAGATCGAGTCGCTCGATCAGCTCGGGCTCGAGCCCGGGTCGTTCGATGTGGTCGTCTCCAACTGCGTGGTGAACCTGGCGACCGACAAGGGGGCCGTCCTGCGTGGTGCGGCGCAGCTGTTGCGCGCGGGAGGGGAGATGTACTTCGCCGATGTGTATGCGGATCGTCGCGTGCCGGACGCGGTGCGGCAGGACCCGTTGTTGTACGGCGAGTGCCTGGGCGGGGCCCAGTACTGGAATGACTTCCTCGACGCGGCGAAGGGCGCGGGCTTCCGCGATCCCCGGCTGGTGGCCGATCGCGCGCTCTCCATTGATGACCCGGCGCTCGCCCGCCGGGTCGGGCCCCTGCGCTTCTATTCAGCGACCTACCGGCTCTTCAAGCTCGACGCCCTCGAGAGCCAATGCGAGGACTACGGGCAGGCCGTGATCTACCAGGGCACGGTGGAGGGGAGCCCGGACCGGTTCATCCTCGACAAGCACCACGACATCGAGACGGGCAAGGTGTTTCCCGTGTGCGGGAACACGTGGCGGATGTTGCAGGACACGCGCTTTGCGCCGCACTTCACCTTCCTCGGCGACTTCTCGCGCCACTACGGCGTCTTTGCCGGCTGCGGGGGCGGGTTGCCCTTCACGACCGGGGCTGCCCCAGCCGCAAGCTGCTGTTAGGCCGTCAGGCGAAGCGCGCGGCCACCGGCGGCGCACTGGTCCGGCCGATCACCCGATTGCGCCCGGCATCCTTCGCCATGAACAGGCGCCGGTCCGCGGTGGCGAGGATGTCGCCGGTGGTCGGGCCGTCCTCCGGCCAGGCGGCCACCCCCGCGCTCACGGTGATATGCACGGGCCGCGCGTCCCCGATGGTGTGCGGCGCCGACTGGATCGCCTGGCGAATGCGCTCCACCAGCTCGACCGCCTGGTCCAGTGACGCCTCGCGGAAGAGCACGACG
The DNA here is from genome assembly GCA_016794835.1 of Gemmatimonadota bacterium. Lineage (GTDB taxonomy): Bacteria > Gemmatimonadota > Gemmatimonadetes > Gemmatimonadales > Gemmatimonadaceae > RBC101. The sequence continues at coordinate 4,937 of JAEUJL010000281.1, forward strand.
AACTCCTCGCCCCCGTATCGCGCCACGAGGTCGCTGCGCCGGACCGCCAGCTGCAGGGACCGCGCGACCCCGCGCAGCGCCACGTCGCCGGCCGCATGCCCGAACCGGTCGTTGAACTGCTTGAAGTGGTCGACGTCGATCATCGCGATGGCCACCGACCCCTGGAAGCGCATCGCGCGCTCCATCTCGGCGGCAAAGTAGTCGTCGAAGAAGCGGCGATTGAAGACGCCGGTGAGGGCGTCCGCGTTCGAGAGTTGGCGTTGACGCTGGATGCCACCGACGATGAACACACACAGGGCAGTCGCCGTCAACAGGAGGATGACCCGCGAGACCTGGTCGGTCCACTGAAAGCGGCCATACGGATTGAAGACGCTCTCGGCCGTCATGGACATCTGCATCGGCCAGAGGCTGAGGATGATCGCGAGGTTCGCGACGTACTGGACGATGGCCGTCGCGCCAGCGACGGCCGCCACGCGCTTGTCATAGCGCAGGCAGGTGGCCCCCAGCGCAATGAAGTACGTGTCGAAGGTGACCTTGCTGTTCGTCGCCTGGTGCGGGTCGGCAACGAACGCATACGAGAGGTTGGCCGCGCTGATGAGCGTCACGTCGAACAGGGACGTGGCCATCGGCAGCCACGGCTGGCGCAGATCGCGCCGGATCATGATGTAGACCGCGATCGCCATCGCAAAGGCGAACAGCGTGACCACAAAGCCGATGATGTGCTCGTGCCACTCCGAGCGCGGCGCCACCATGATGCTCGTGAGCGGGATGAGTAGCAGGACCCCGGTGAGCCCGATCCGGATGCGGCCGATGAGCGCCTCGCCCTCGTTGCCCGCGTCGAGCAGGAACTGTTCGGGCGGCTCCCAGAACCGGCGCCAACGCTCCGCCAGGGATGGCGACGCGGCGTCGATGCGC
>JAEUJL010000289.1 GCA_016794835.1 Gemmatimonadota bacterium
GCCATTGCGGCGCGCCAGCGCACGGCCGGTGCGTTCCTGGACAGCCTGGCCACGCGATTCTTCGTGCCGGCGCAGAACGCGCTGGTGGCCGACCGCTCGGGGAACATCGCCATCCGGTCGACCGGCCACTACCCGATCCGCCCGGACAACGGCTCCGGGCTGCCGATCCGGGATGGCTCGTCGAGCGCGAGCGATTGGCAGGGGTACTGGCCGGTGTCCGACTACCCGCAGGCGTTCAACCCCGCGCAGGGGTTCCTGGCTTCGGCCAACCAGCAGCCGATCGATCCTGCCGTGCAGGGGCGGTACCTCGGTCCGGACGCCGGGTACGATGCCTGGCGCGCGCTGCAGATCAACAAGTTGTTGCGAGCCGACAGTTCGGTCACGATCGACGAGATGCGGCGCTTCCAGACCGATCCCGGCAGCGTGCGCGCGGACCTGTTTGTCCCGCGGTTCCTGCACGCCGCGCGTGGCCGGCGTGCGGTCGGGGCGATGTCCAAGGCCCTGACCGCGGCCGACTCGGTCCTGGGTGGCTGGGATCGGCGGTACACGGTGGAGAACACCGGCAGCGTGTTGTTTGAGCAGGCGATGCGCGAGGTGGCGCGCCGCACCTGGGATGAGCTGGTGCCGGCCGGGGATTCGTCCCGGGTGGCGACCCCCGGCGGGACCGTGTTGCTGCGCCTGATGTTCGACAGCACGAGCGCCTGGTGGGACGACCGGCAGACCCCGGGGCGGGTGGAGCAGCGCGACGACATCCTCGTGGCGGCCCTCGAGGCGGCGTACGACACGCTGGTGCGTCGATACGGGCCGCCTGGGGCGGGGCGTTGGACGTGGGGTGAGCGCGGCGCCGCGAGCCTCGAGCACCTGTTGCGGCTCGGGGGGTTCTCGCGCCGGGGGCTGGCGGTGCAGTCCGGCCCGGGGACGCTGAACCCGTCGTCGTCCAGCGGCTTTGGCTCCAGCTGGCGCATGGTCGTGGAGCTCGGGGACCGCGTGCGGGCGTTAGGCACCTACCCGGGCGGGCAGAGTGGCAACCCGGCGAGTGCGCGTTATGACGATCGCGTGCGGTTCTGGCAGCGCGGCGACCTCGAGCTGCTCTACACCCCCGCGGCGCTGGACTCGGTCGCGCCGGCGCAGGTGCGGGCGTCGCTGACCCTGGTGCCGCCCGCGGCGGGGGTGGCCCGATGACCGCCCTGCGCCTGGTCATCCTGGCCGTCGCGATGACGTTAGGCACCGTGCTCCTCCACTGGTGGGTGGTGCCGGTGCTGGCCTTCGCCTATGGGGTCGTGGCCCGCGACACAGCGCGGCCGGCGGTGCTGGCCATGGTCGCGGCGGCGGTGGCGTGGGGGGGCTACCTGGCCATCCTGTCCTTTGGGGGGGCGCCGGTCGGTCGATTTGGCGCCGACCTGGCGAGCGCCATGCAGCTGCCGTCCCCCGTCCCCCTGCTGGCGACCCTGCTGTTCCCGGCGGCAATGGCGGGCCCGGCGGCGTATCTTGGGTCGCGGCTGGTCGCGGGCCCGGGTAGGGTCCCGGGCCGGCGCTGACTAGATTCCGCCGCCATGACATCCGACTTCTTCAATATCGATAGCGCCCTCACCGAGGAGGAGCGCGCCGTGCGCGACTCCGTGCGCGCCTGGGTCAATGACCGCGTCCTCCCGATCATCGGGGCGTGTTACGTGGAGGGGCGCTTTCCGAAGGAACTGATCGCCGAGATGGGGTCCCAGGGCTTCCTGGGGGCGAACCTTCCCGAGGCGTACGGATGCGCGGGGCTGAACAACGTCGCATACGGGCTCATCATGCAGGAGCTCGAGCGCGGCGACTCTGGCATCCGTTCGTTTGCCTCCGTGCAGGGCGCCCTCGTGATGTACCCGATCTACGCCTTCGGGAGCGAGGAGCAGAAGCAGCGGCTCCTGCCGGCGATGGCCAAGGGTGAGGTGATCGGGTGCTTTGGCCTCACCGAGCCGGACTTCGGGTCGAATCCCTCGGGGATGATCACGATGGCGAAGGAACAGCCGGATGGGAGCTGGATCCTGAACGGCGGCAAGATGTGGATCACCAACGGGTCGCAGGCCCATGTGTCGGTGGTGTGGGCCAAGACGAACGGGGATCCCGAGGCGAGCTCGATCCGCGGGTTTGTCGTGCCGACGAACACGAAGGGATTCACGGCCCGCGACCAGAAGGGGAAGTTGTCGCTGCGCGCGTCGGACACCAGCGAGCTGGTGTTCCAGGATGTGCACCTGCCGGCGGATGCGATCCTGCCGAAGTCGGGCGGCCTCAAGTCGCCGCTGATGTGCCTGACGCAGGCGCGGTACGGGATCTCGTGGGGCGCGATGGGCGCGGCGATGGCCTGTTACGAGGAGTGCCTGTCGTACGCCAAGAACCGCGTGATGTTCGACCGGCCGATCGGCGGGTTCCAGATCCAGCAGGAGCGCCTGGCGGACATGCTGACGGAGATCGTGAAGGCGCAGCTGGTGTCGCTGCACCTGGGCCGCCTGAAGGACGCGGGGACGTTCACGCCGCAGCAGGTGTCCCTGGCCAAGCGGAACAACGTGAACATCGCGACGAACGTGGCGCGCGAGGCGCGGCGCTTGCTCGGCGCGGTGGGGATCCTTGCCGAGTATGGGGCGATGCGTCACATGGCGAACCTCGAGAGCGTGTACACGTACGAGGGCACGCACGACGTGCATTCGCTGATCCTCGGGCAGGCCGTGACCGGCCTCAACGCCTTCAATTGATGGCGGCAGTCGGGGGGGGGCGGGGGGCCCCCCCCCGATTTCAAGATACGATCGCCCGTCGCCTCCTCCGTCATCTTCCTGTCCCCGACCCCGGCAGGATCACTGCATGGCTGTTGGCCCTGGGCCTCGCCGCAGGGGCTCTCCCCGCCCAGGTCCCGCGGGATTCCGCCAATGCCGGATCCGCAGCCAGCGCGCCCGGCACCACCGCGCGCCGCAACTCCCCCTGGCTCCCGCGGCTCCGTCTCGAAAACGACGCCTACAACTTCTGGATCCATCCGGGGCACCGGTCGGATGAGGAGTTCTCGAACGGCGTCGTCGCCAGCCTCGAGACCCTGCGCGGCAGCTTCTGGGGACGTCGCCTCGCCCCCAACACCCCCGACTGCGGGGCCGATACCTCCTCGACCTCTCGCTGTCTCACGACCAGCATCTCCATCGGCCAGGAGATGTATACGCCGAACCTCCAGCGACCTCCCTTCTCATCGCCCACCTGGCGCGACGAGCGGCCGTATGCAGGATGGCTCTGGGGAGGTCTCACCGGCCGGTCCGCCTCGCGACGCTCGCTCCGGCAGCTCGACGCCGTCGTCGGCGTCACGGGCCCCCCGGCGCTCGGCCAGCTCTCCCAGAAGATCGCGCACACCATCAACGCCAGTTACACCACGCGGGCACGAGGGTGGGAGACCCAGGTGGGGTTCCAGCCAGGGTTGCAGGTTGGTTACACCCACGCGCTCCTGGCGCTCCGCGGTCGCGTCGGTCGCAAGGCCTTCGTGGACCTCGTCCCGCAGGGGTCGGCGACCGTGGGGACCGTGCGGACCGCCGTCGAGTCCGGTGCGCGACTGCGGCTGGGCTACAACCTCTCCCACCCCTTCGACCCGCGGGCCTGGGTCGGCCGCACCCCGCTCGAGTACTGGGTGAGCGCCGGCGGGCGCGCCGCCTGGGTGGCCCGCGACTTCTCGCTGGACGGCAGCATCCTCGGCGATGATCGGCAGGTGGAACGCGTGCCCGGGGTGAGGGACTACACGTTCGGTGCAGGGCTGCGCATGCACCGCCTGTTGCTCACGTGGGAGGCAACTACCCGGTCACGCCAGTACACCACCGGCCCGTTGCATCACACCTACTCGGCCATGAGCGCGAGCTGGGAGTTCTACCGCTAGGATCCCACCTTGTCGCGCCGTGGCTTGTCCTTCAGGCCACCCCAGTTCGCCTCACTCTTCGCCAGGTAGCCCGGGATGTCGGCGAGCCAACGCTCCTGCACCCGCTTGTCGTAGTTGAGGAAGAGCTTGCCCTCGCGCACGGAGAACGCCTGCGGGTCGATCTTGACCTTGTAGCCGCCGGCCACGCCGAAGGCGCAATACCCACCGTACTGCGGCGCGTACTTCGCCGCCTCCTTGAGGAAGGTGTCGCGGTGTGCCGCCGTCGCAAAGCGATAGGTGGCCCCCTCGTGGGTCGCCGTGAACCGGGGATCCCCGACCATGGGATGCCCCATCGTGAAATACGCGACCGGGTCGTACCCCTTCAGCGCGAGCCCGGTGCTGTCCGTGTTGACGGGCTGGGCCATGGAGACGACCGGCAGGAACAACGCAGCGGCAAGGAGTCGACGCATCATGTCAGGTGTCAGTAAGTGTGCGTCCCACCTAGCCGCCGGCGCGTGATTTCGTTCCCGGGCGTTAACACCCGCACGTAGGGTGACGTCGAACATGTGTGTCGCGAGAACATCCCCCCGCCCACCCGACCAGCCCCACTGGTCACAGCCTATATGACACACCCATGAAGCCCACGCGACTTTCCCCACTCGTGGCGGCGGCCCTCCTTTCGGCTGCCTGCACAGACCCCTTCCAGGTCGACCAGCAGCGCTTCCTCTCCGGTGCGGCACTCAGTTCCGCATTCGCCACGGTTCCACTCGGCTTCACCGAGGTCAGCAGCTCGTTCTCCGGTGATTCCGACGGTGTGCCGAGCATGTTCCTTCCCGGCATGCGCGCGTCGGCTTTCGGTGGCGGCTTGATGGGGGGCGGGCTGGGCGACGCCTACGCCGGGGCGATGGGCCCCGGGCGCGGCCGCGGTCACGAAGGGCCCTTCGGGGGACGGTTCGGCGGACACTTGACCTGCACCGGCAGCTTCAACACCGCCACCCAGCGCTTTGTCTGCGATCCCACGACGCGGGGTGGCGTGACGCGCACCCAGTCCATGCAGTACACCACGGCCGCGGGCGCGGTGCAGCAGGCCTTCGACACCCTCACGACCAACTCCGTGAACGTGCAGTCCGCCAGCACGGGCACCGTCACCTGGGCGCGTGACGAGAACTCGCGCGGTCGCGGCGGACCGCATCATGCCGGGCGCATCGCCGGTGATACCACGACGATCCTCAGCACGACCACCACCGTGAACCACTCCTCGAACCGCACCGTGACCGGGCTGGCGTCGCCGAGCACGCAGCGGACGATCAACGGCACCGCGCAGGGGAACGAGTCGGCGACCGGTACCTCGAGCCGCGGCAACTTCACGGCCACCCGCTCGGCGGCAGACACCACGCGAGGCCTCGTCGTGCCGGTCCAGAGTGGGCGCGACACCTATCCCACCGCTGGCACCGTCATCCGCACCATGAAGGCCACCGTGACCTTCGCCGGCGCGGCCGCCACCAGCACCACGCGTCGTGAGGTGATCACGTACGACGGCAGCGCCACGGCCAAGGTGACGATCACGAAGGATGGCGTGACCCAGAACTGCACGATGGCGCTCCCGCGCGGTCGCCCAAGCTGCACGTAACGACCGTTCCGTTACGCGCGCTTGCTGCCGGGGGCCTTCGGGCTCCCGGCAGTTTGCCTTCCGGGGGATGTCGTGCCGGGCGTGGCGCCGGCGCCGTGATCGCCTAACGAATGGCCAGGCTCGGCACGCCACGCACGAGGATGACCTTGCGCGCCGCCACCAGCGGGTCGAGCGCCGGCGCGGCTTGCTTCCGTCGCGCGAGGTGGAGCTGCCAATCCGCCAGGCCGCGCATCCCGTGGATGCGCAGGTGGGTCCACCGGTCCGCGACCAGCATGCGCCCGGTCTCGCTCCACTGCACCGAGGCCTGGGGGCCGCGCGGGAGGCGGGACCGCTCCGCGCGAATGGCGGCCTCCAGCTCGGTGGACCGACCAGGGACCACCTGCAGGTACTCGAAGGCGATCAGCCCCTCCGCATCGTGCGGCGTGTCGCTGAGCGTCGGCACCATCTCGACGAACTGGTCGTGGTGGTGCTGGCTGAGTGCGGACAGGGCGCCGTACCAGTGCAGTGCGGTCCGCCCGTCGGCTGCCGGACGTCGCAAGGCGGGCGCCGCGCGCTCCATCCCTTCCATTCCGGCATAGCTGCTCGCGATGACGAGGTCGAGCGGCTCCGGGCTTTCCACCTCGCGAAAGGCCCGGAAGCGCAGCAGCTCGGGCGTGTCGCGGTAGATCGGCGCGAGGGCCGACTCGTAGATGCCCAGCGCGTCGGCGGCCTTCCCAGGGAGGAACAGGAAGGTGACGAGCTGCCGGACCTCGGGCGGGGTCGTGACGGCCTGCGCCGCGGCCGGTGCGAGGGGCGCGAGCGCCAACCACGTCGCGCTCGCGATGGCCGCGACGCGCATGCCTAACGCAGCCTCCCCTCGATCTCCTCGTACACCTTGCGGATGGCGACGATCGCCTGCTGGTCCCGGAGGAACCACTCGCGGTACGCTCCCCACTGCGCCACCTTCGCGGCCTCCTCGGCCGGGAGTCCCATGGCGTGCAGGCGCTTGACCTCGGCGATCACCGCCCGGAGCGCGCGCTGGAACTCCACGAGTTCCTCACGCGAGGTGGCCTTCTCCTCGATGAACCCGTGCCCGGGGACGAAGCGCGTGTCCTCCATGGCGAGGGCCCGGTCGATCATCGCGGCCCACTCGGACGGGTAGGCCGAGCGCATGGCAGGGAAGACGCGATTGAGGAACGCCTCGGACATGAAGAGGATGCGCTCGCGCGGAAGGTGCAGCATCAGGTCGCCGCCGGTGTGCGCCCGGCCGAGGAAGAGCACGTCGGCCACGATCCCACCCAGGTCGATGCGCTCCCGATCGTTGGTCATCGCCACGGGCGGGACGACCACCCGACGCGGTTCCGGTGGGGGCCCGCCGCGGGCCGCGGCATCGGCGACGGCGCGCGCATGCGCCGCGGCGGCGGACGCGGAGTCCCGGACCAGCTGCGCGCGGGAGGTGGGGTGCACGATGTAGGTGATCCCGGCCGGCAGGACGGCGTTGCCCGCCGTGTGGTCGCCGTGGTCCGAGCCAACGACGTACCAGCGGATCGGGGTCGCCGTGACCTTGCGGATTTCCTCCACCATCCGCTGCGTCGCGGCCGGGCTCCCTTGCCCGTCCGCCACGAGCACGCCGCGATCCCCAACAACAAAGAGACTGACCGTGGTGAAGCCCGGCTGCCGAATCTCCTCGTACCCGTAGACGCGGTCGGCGAGCTTGATCACCCGCGGGAACTGGTCCAGTCGGAGACCGCGCGCGATGGGGTCCGCGGTGCGCGGCTGGGCAGCGAGGGGAACGGCCACGAGGCACGCGGCCAGGAGGCGCAGGAGTCGGGGAGTCATGCGCCGGAGAATGCGGGACACCGCCGGGCGTCGCAAGCGCGGGGCGGCCAGGCACACGCCGTGGTCCGGCGCATGCGCGGGCCGCCCGCCGGCGCTACCGTCGCACCGCCCGCGCCTCCGAGACTTCGCTCACGTAGAAGTAGCCCAGGGCGGGCTGCCGTGGGTTGGACCGGTTCGCGACGTTGCCCCGGACGCTCGCCGGAGGAACGGAGAAGATCGACCCGTCGGCGCTCACCTGGTCCGACAGGGCGAAGTAGTAGCGGTACGTGGACTCCGAGATGCCGACCTGGCGGACGACCACGCTGGAGCCCACCGGGATATCGATTCCTTCATACGGCTGGAAGCCGAGCACGGGCTTGCCGTCGACGGCATCATCGGGGGCAATGATGCGCAGCTTGAATGAGGAGTCCGGCCCGAGGAGGCGCCGGCCGTCGACGAACTGGTCCCAGAGGTAGAAGTTCTTCTCGCCGGCCGGGTCGCGCGTGTCGATGGTGGCGCGGACCCCATCCTCGCCGGAGAAACGTCCCGGCTTGGGAGCCTCGAAGTAGAGCGAATCGATCGGGGTGACGGACATGGTCTGCTCCACGCCCTCGAAGCGCTGGCCCTCCCAGTCGATGCGCAGGGTGTACGTGCGCCCGCGCTCGACGGTGAGCGCCGTGGTCACGTAGGTGCCGGGCGTTGACGACTCCACGAACGGGAAGGCATTGCCAAGGTTGTCCGTGACTCGCACCGTGGCCCCGCGTGCGGCGGGCGGGAGCGCGTTGCTGAAGTACGAGCCCGTGGTGCTGAGGCGAATCGCCTGTGCCCCCGACACGTTGCCGAGGACCCGCTCGAGTCGCGCCTCGACCACGAGGCGGCGCGGGCCCTCGTCCACGTCGACCTCCACCACGCGTTCACACGCGGTGAGCAGGAGTGCGCCCGGCAGGAGATAGCGTAACATGGCGACCTCCCTAGAACTTGAAGGTGTAGGAGATGCTCGGCACGATGCCGAACACCGAGAACTGGACCGCCTCGGTGCGGATGGGATCCGCGACGGCCTGGCGAAAGGACATGCTCTGCGCGTTGAAGCGGTTGTAGGCGTTGAACACGCCGAACTGGAGCTCGGTCCGCCGGCCCGATCGCGTGAGGCTGAGGTCCAGGCGATGGTACATGGGGAGGCGGGCGCTGTTGCGTGGCCCGTATTCGGGGATCACGTAGCCGTCGACCACGTAGCGGGAGACGGGGTAGGTCGCGGGGAGCCCGCTGGCGAGGGTGAAGGTGCTGCCCAGGGTCCAGCGCTTCCACACGGGACGCACCGCGACGATCGCCAGGTCATGCAACTTGTCGGTAGGGGCGCGGAACCACGCACCATCGTTGATGCCGGCGTCCTCGCCCGCACGGAAGCGCGTCTCCGCGCGGCTGAGCGTGTAGGAGATCCACCCCGTGAGGTCACCGACCTGCTTGCGCAGGAACAACTCGAGGCCATACGAGCGGCCGACGCCCTGCAGCAACGAGGTCTCGATCTGCGGGTTGAGGATCACGTCCGACCCCTCGACGAAGTCGAGCACGTTGTACGAGCGCTTGAAGTACGACTCGGCCGAGAACTCGAAGCCCCCGTCCCGCAGGGTGGACTGGTAGCCGAGCGCGACCTGGTCGGCGCGCTGCGGCCTCGTGTACGGTCCCATCGGCTCCCACACGTCGAGCGGGGTCGGCGCGTTGGTGCGTGTGGCGAGGAGCAGGTATTGCCGCGTGCGCGCGTAGCTGGCCTTGAGCGACGACGTCGGGGTGAGGCCGAGGCGCATCGAGACGCGAGGCTCCCAGCCGCCGGCATCGGCAATGATGCCCGAGGCCTGGCGCGTGCTGTCGACGGGGAGCACGGGCTCGTAGCGGTGCAGGGCGTCGTTCCAGACGACGGGACGTCCACCGGGATACTGGTAGGTCGTGCCGGGCCCAACACGCGCAAAGTAGGAGTAGCGCGATCCGTAGTGGATGGTGACGCGCGGCCCGAGGTCCACGACATGGCCGATGTAGGCGGCGCCCGACAGGCCGTGCCGCGTGGTGACGCGGACCGGGCTCACGGCGGAGGTGTCCCTCGGGACGAGATCCCCGGGGCGCATGGCCTGCGCGGCGCCTTCCACGCCGAACTCGAGGATGTTGCGTTCGGAGAAGTGGTAGGACTCCTCGAGGCGCAGCTCCTGGCTGGTGATGCGCGACGTCCAGTCCACGCGCGAGTCGAGGAAGGCAAACCCGAGCAGGTAGTCGTAGCTTCCGACCGTGTACGAGGCCTTGGAAAAGAGGCGGGAGCGAAAGATCTGGTTCCACCGCAGGGTGCCCGACACGTTGCCCCACCCCGCGGCAAAGTCCTTCGAGGGACTCAGCAGGTCGCGCCCGGCGTACGCCGAGGCCATGAGGGTGCCGGTGGTGCCTAACGGGATGTTGGCCTTGGCGTTGAGGTCGTAGAAGTACGCCCGGGTGTCGCGGACCGAGGTGTCGGGCGCGAGCTTGAGGAAGAGGTCGGCGTAGGAGCGCCGCGCCGCGACGAGGAACGACCCACGCGTCCGCGGCAACGGGCCCTCGAACAGCAGGCGGCTCGACAGCAGGCCGATCGACGCGGTGCCCCCGTAGGCCTGGGCGTTGCCCTCGCGCTGCCGCGCGTCCAGGACGGACGACAGGCGGCCGCCAAAGCGGGGCGGAATCGCGCCCTTGTGCAGCGTCATGTCGGCGACGGCATCCGCGTTGAACACCGAGAGGAAGCCGAGCACGTGCGCCGGGTTGTAGATCGTCGCCTCGTCCAGCAGGATCAGGTTCTGGTCACTGCTGCCGCCGCGCACGCTGAACGCGGTGGAGAAGTCGCTGGATCGGGACACCCCGGGCAGGAGGGTGATGCTGCGCAAGGGATCGACCTCGCCGAGGGCGGCCGGCGCCTGCCGGATCGTCTGGAGGTCGAGGCGCGCCACGCTCATTTCCGCCGTCGTGGGGTCCACGTCCGACTTCTGTTCGTCGGCCGCGACCTCCACCCGCTGCAGCTGAACCACCCGCGGAACCAGGAGGAAGTCCGCCGTCGTCGGGGCGGTCACCGTGACCGTCGTGTCGAGTGGGGCGAAGCCGAGGGCGCGGATCCGGAGGCGATGCTGGCCCGGGGCGAGCTTGAGGAAGTAGAACCCATCCGTGTTGCTCTGCCCCCTCGCACTGTCGCCATCCGCCGCGAGGACGGCGTACCGGACCACTTCACGGCTCTCGGCGTGGCGGATGTACCCGGAGAGCTGGACCGACGCTGGGGGCGCCTGGGCGGGGGCGAGCAGGGGCCAGGCAGCAAGGGCGAGGGCGCCGGACGTCCGGCGCACCAGGGACTTCAGTTGTGACAGGGACATCAGGCCAGCGGCTGGGCCCCGCGACAGCCGGCAGGGCGAGAGACAAGGTGCCGGTGAGGGAACACCTGTCCCCCTCCGATTGTTCCGGCGTCCCTACGGTGGGGCGCCGGCCAGGTTCCGTCGCGCCGTCGGCATGCCATGACGCCGGACCTAACGATTCGCGGGCGCCGGGTACCGGTAGATCTCGGCCTCCGCCCCCAGGAACGTCACCGTTCGGTCACGGACGGCGCCGAGTGCGGTGGCCACGCGGATCGAACGGGCGTTGTCCGGCCGGATGATGCTGATGACCGTCTCCCGCTGCAGGGTCTCCTGCGCATATCCCAGCGCGGTTGCCGCGGCCTCCCGCGCGTATCCCTGCCCCCAGTGGCTCGGCGCGAGCGAATAGGCCAGTTCGAACCCCGGCCACCCCTCGTGCTGCAGGTGGCCCGCCCAGCCGAGAAAGGCGCCGTCCTCGCGCCGCTCCAGCGCCCAGAGGCCAAATCCCCGCAGGGCCCAGTGCCCGAGGATGCTGGTCAGCTGGCGCCAGCTGTCCGCCCGGTCGCGTGGCACCCCGTCGCCGAGGAACCGCATGACCACGGGGTCGCCGAGCATCGCCGCGAGGTCATCGAGGTCGGACGCACCAAATGGGCGCAACAGCAGTCGCGGGGTCTCGAGCCGGGGGATGGCGGCGATCATGCGGCGGTGGTGCGGGTCCCGGCGTAGCGCTTCGCGCCACGGCGCAGGAGCGCGATCGGCAGGTGGCGGAGCAGGAAGGTGATGATGCGCCACCGCCGACCGGGGATGACGACCGCGGGAGCCCCAACCCGCATGGCGTCCAGCGATTCCTGCACCACACGCTGCGCCGGGAGCCACAACCCGCGGGGGATCCCACTCATGTTCATGCGGGCACGCGCGTGGAACTCGGTGTGGGTAAAGCCCGGGCAGAGTGCCTGCGCGGTGACGCCGCTGCCCGCGAGCTCCAGGGCGAGGGACTCCATGTAGACCCGTTGGTAGGCCTTGGTGGCGGCGTAGTTCACGTTCCCGGCGCTCGGGGTGAACGAGGCAACGGACGAGACCACGATCAGGTGCCCGTGGCCACGCTCCCGCATCCCCGGCACGGCGGCACGGACGAGGGCATCGGTGGCCGTGACGTGGAGGGCGACCATCGCGGCCTGGGCGGCGCCGTCGGTGAGGTGCAACAATCCCTTGGTCCCGAAGCCGGCGTTATGCACCAGGACGTCCACCGGCGCCGTGCGGATGCGGTCAGCCAGGTCGGCGGTTCCCGCCGCGGTGGAGAGATCCGCGACGATGGGCGTGGCGCGGACGCCAAACTCCCGTTGCAGCGTTTCGCACGTCGCGGAGAGGCGCGCGCCATCCCGGGCGACGAGGACGAGGTCATGCTGGCGCGCCGCCAGCTGCCGCGCGAACTCGAGCCCGATCCCGGCGGTCGCCCCGGTGATGCACGCGAGGGGACGCAACGTCATGTGCCCGGTGCGGGCCGGCGCGCCAGCTGGTACCGGAAGTCGCAGTGCGAGGCGCCGCCCATCAGGGTCTGGGTGCGCGTGAGGCGCACCTCCGGGTTGAACCCCTCGATGAGGGCGGCGTCACGGTTGCACGAGAGGATCGCCCCGAGCTCCGGGATCCCCAGCTCGCGGTACATCTCGGCGTAGCGACACCGCGTCACGTTGTAGCTGAACGCTTCCGGGGACGCCTCGAGGACGTCCGTGCGCAGCGCATCGTCGGCGGTCCATCGGTCGAGGGTGCCAGCGAAATCCGCCAGGGTGTTGCCGCCGCACGCGGCGGCCAGCCCCGCTCCCTGCGCCCTGGCCAGCTCAATGATGGTGCGGCGTGTGACCTCGAGGACGCGCTCGCGCCCGAACTCGGCGGCCATCGCCTCCACCAGGGGGGCGACGATCCGGGCCTCGATGGTGCGCCGTCGCAGCACACCGATGGCATTCAGTTCCGCGTCCGTCGGCAGGCTCATGGGCGTGGGAAGGGGAGGTCGGAAAGATCGTGCGTGCCGACCGGTGCGCGCCACGGTCGCGCGAGGCAGATTGGGCGACCACGCCTCCCGGAGGGTGCCCGATGTCCAGTCGCAGGGAATTCGTTCGTCGTGTCGGTGTCGGCCTGACCGCCTCCTCCCTGGCGACGGAGGCCCTGCTCGCCGATGAGCAGCAGGCACGCCGCGGCTCCGAGCGCCTGCTCGTGGACAACCCGCGACATCCGGTCCCCGCCCCGCGCGGCGTCGATCGGTTGCCGCTTACCTGGTACCAGGGGCAATCCCGCCGCCTGCGCGCAACCGCCCGGGAGCGCGGGGTCGATGCGATCCTGCTGCAGAGCGACGTCAACCTTGTCTACTTCACAGGCTGCTTTCGTGGCTCCGGGGAGCGCACGACGTGGGCGTTGATGCCGACGAACGAATCGGACACCGTCTACTGGTTCTCGCCGGCGATCGACCGTGACCTGATCACCTCGTGGTGGTGCACGGAGAACACCTACTACTTCTGCTATCCCCACGCCGAGGGCGCGTTCCCCAATCGTGGAGAGCTCCCGTATCGCACCCCGCGGGTCGACCTCTGGGAGTGGATGCTGAAGCACCTGGCCGACCGGGGCCTCGCTGGAAAGGTGATCGGGCTGGATCGCGAGCTGACGCCGTCCGCGCAACGCACCTTCGATCGCCTGCTGCCGGGGGCCAGGGCCGTGGACCTGTCCGACGCGTGCCTGCGGATGCAGGTCATCAAGACCCCGGAGGAGATCGCGCTCACCCAGCGGGCGTATCGATACTTCGACCGGGTGCATGCGTTTGCGCGGGACTACATCCTCGAGCATGGCACCAGCGCCACCGACTACCAGGTCGGGCAGGCCCTGTCCCAGTTCGGGATCAACCTGATGATGCGTGACGTGGTCCGGGACGGCAAACCGCACTCGGCGGTCGGGATGGAGGTGACGGGGCACTACGTGCGCACCGGGGTCGCGACGGCCTATCCCCATCCCAACCAGTTCTTCCATGCGCGCATCCGGCGCGGGCAGCCCGTCTACGTGAACTGCGACATCCTGCTGGGCGGCTACGGCGGGGAAGGGTATCGCAACTACATCCTCCTCCCGTCAACGCCGGCACATGACACGATGTGGCAGGTCGTCGCGGATACCGTGCAGATCATGGTGGAGGAAACGAAGCCCGGTGCCATCTGTTCGGACATCGCCCACAAGGTGCATGCCTACCAGATCAAGCAGGGAATGCAGGCGAACATCTACCATCGGCCGGGCCACGGCCAGGGGCAGAACTTCGTCGGGCACCAGCCACCCTTCCTGGCGCTGGGGGATCACTCCGTGGTCGAGGAGGGGATGACCTTCTCGGTGGAGCCCGGGCTGTATGACGAGGCCAATGGGATCGGGATCAACCCCAGCGACCGGCTCCTCGTGCAAAAGGATGGCGCCGTGCTGATGAGCCGCATCCCCTTCTCGCGGGAGTGGAGTTACCTGCGGGTCTGATCGTTCCCTGGGGACAGGAGGATGATGTCGGCAATGTGGCGGTACCGGTGAGCGGGCTCGGGGGTGCGATGCTGCGCCATCCCCGCAAACCGAGGAGCTTGACATGGCAGCAGTCTGCAGTCATAATGCAGTCAGGAGGGTGCCATGGCTATCCTGACGATTCGCAACGTCCCTGACGACCTGTACGACCGCCTGAAGGCGCGAGCCGCCGAGCAACACCGCAGTGTCAACGGTGAGGTCATCGAGTGCCTGCGTATTGCGCTGTCGGCTCGCCAGCCTCGCGACACGGAGGCGCTGCTCGCCCGCGCCCGGGCGCACCGGCATCGGCTGGAGACTCGTGGTGGCCGACTCACCCTCGCGGAAATGAGCGAGGCACGCCGCGAGGGGCGGGCGTGATCGTCGTTGACGCGAATGTCGTGGCGTCGCTCGTCATGCCCGGTGAGTCGGCGGAACTCGCCGAGGCGCTGCATCGGTTCGATCCCGAATGGGTCGCGCCGTCCCTCATCGTGTCGGAGCTGCTGAGCGTCCTGCACAAGGGGGTGCGTGCCCGCCGGTGGCGTCTCGCCGACGCCGAGGCCTCCCTGGGGCTGGCCCTGGAGCTTGTCGGCGAACGGCAGGTCGATCCAGAACCCGCCCTGGTGTTGCGGCTTGCGGAGCGGTCCAGCTGCACGACGTACGATTGCGAGTATGTGGCAGCCGCCGAGATGTTCGATTGCGTGCTGGCGACCTTCGACGCACAGTTGCTGAAGGCGTTCCCCGGGCGCGCCATCCATCCTGAGCGACTCCTGGCGGGTTAGCGCCGCATCGTCCGGCGGCGTCGGGCCCCTGGACGGTCGCCGTTCGCTGTGTTCGGCGGTACGTTCTCGTACCTCCACAGCCCCGGACCGTCTCATGACCTCCCGCCGCGACTTCCTCGTTTCGTCTGCCGCCGTCGGCGGCGCCCTCGCCTTTGGTACCCGCGGTGCGGTGCAAGCCCAACCGGTTCCCATCGGGGAGCCGTTGCCCGGGGCCACGCAGCAACCGCGTCGCAAGATCAAGCTGCTGATCCTGGGTGGCACGGGCTTCATCGGCCCGCACATGGTGCGCTATGCCGTGGAGCGCGGCCACGAGGTCACGATCTTCAACCGCGGCCGCAGCGCGCCGGGGATGTTCAAGGGGGTTGAGGAACTCACGGGCGATCGGGCGGCCAACCAGATCGACTCGCTCAAGGGGCGAAAGTGGGACGCCGTCATCGACAACTCGGCGTCACGCGCCGATGCCCCGGACTGGGTGCGCAACTCCGCGGGGCTGCTCAAGGATGCCGCCGACCAATACCTCTTCATCTCCACCCGGTCGGTGTTCTCGGACCTGAGCATGGTGCCGGCGACGGTGAACGCGCCGCTGCTCAACAAGCAGAACACCCCCAACTGGAAGGAAGGCCAGCCGTATCCGTATGGGTTGGCGAAGGCCCTGGCGGAGGCCGAAGCGAAGGCGGCCTTCGGCAATCGCACGACCATCGTGCGACCGGGGCTGATCGTCGGGCCCGGCGACGATACCGATCGTTTCACATACTGGCCCGTGCGCATCGAGCGCGGGGGGGAGATCCTGGCGCCCGGGAACCCGGACAACGATCGCGTGCAGGTGATCGACGTGCGGGACCTGTGCGAGTGGTCGGTGCGCCTGTGCGAGGCGAAGACCTACGGGACCTTCATGGGGGTCGGCCCGCTCAACGGGCGCTCGATGGCGGAGTTCCTGTACGGTATCGCCGCCGTCACGACCGCACCGTTGAGCTGGACGTGGGTCCCGCGGGAATTCCTCGCCCAGCACAACATGCGGCCGTACCAGGAAATGCCGGTCTGGCGCCCACCCACGCCGGGCTTCGAGGGCTTCGCCCGCTTCGACCTGACGCGGGAAGTGGCCGCAGGGCTCACCTTCCGCACGCTGGCCGACACGGCGATGGCCACGCTGGCGTTCCATCACGCGCGTCCCGCGGCCCAGCAGGTGCTGCGTGCCGGGGCGAAGGCCGAGCAGGAGGCCGCCGTCCTGAAGGCCTGGCGGGAGCGGGCGAAGTAGCCAGGGGCAGGTGGCGCGGTGACGCGCGCGGGTCGTGACGTCCCGCGCGCCCGCCGACTGACCCCGGGGGCCGGCGACCCGGGGCCGCGGGTCGCCCTGCCTAACGCGCGTGGGTCAGCTGCTCGACCGGGGCCGCGGCCTGGAGGGCATCCCGGACGCGATCGGCGAGTTGCCGCATCGTGAAGGGCTTCGCGAGGAAGAACGTTCCCGGTTTCTGGACCGTCTCGCGGAGGATCTTGTCCGGGGCGTACCCGCTCATGTACATGACGCGCAGCCCGGGGCGCGCACGGGCGGCGG
The DNA here is from genome assembly GCA_016794835.1 of Gemmatimonadota bacterium. GTDB lineage: Bacteria > Gemmatimonadota > Gemmatimonadetes > Gemmatimonadales > Gemmatimonadaceae > RBC101. The sequence goes on from JAEUJL010000289.1 coordinate 16,478, forward strand.
CCTGGTACAGCTCCGCACCGTTCATCTCCGGCATGACGAGGTCCGTGATCAGGAGGTCGATCTCCTCGGTGCGGTCGCCGAGGATCTCGAGCGCCTCGCTCGGCCGCGCGGCGACCAGGACCCGATACCCCAGGCGCTGCAGCAGCTCCACCGCGAGGAGCCGGACGATCGCCTCGTCCTCCACGAGCAGGACGGTCTCGGATCCCCCGGCGGGGCGCGGCTCAGCCACGGGATGGAGGATCGGTTGCGGCGCGACGCTCACTGGCGGAGCCTCGACCGGCAGGTAGACCCGCGCGGTCGTGCCGCGGCCCGGGACCGAGCCGAGCTCCACGTGCCCGCCGTTCTGCTGGACCAGGCCGTACACCATCGACAACCCGAGCCCGGTGCCTTCACCGACCCCCTTGGTCGTGAAGAAGGGCTCGAAGACGCGCCCCAGCAATTCCGGGGACATCCCGGTGCCCGTGTCCTCCACCTCCAGCACGGCCCAGTCGCCAGGCGCGAGGGCGGGTCCCGATCCCGTCGGGTCGCCCTCCACGTGCAGGGAACGCGTGCGCACCTGGATGGTCCCGCCGCGCTCCATGGCATCGCGCGCGTTGACCACGAGGTTCATCAGGACCTGTTCGACCTGGTTGGGGTCGGCGCGGACGACGAGCTCAACCGGGTTGGGCGAGAGGTGGATGGTGATCGCCTCGCCCACGACGCGATGCAACATGCGGCTTGCATCCGCGATCACGGCGTTCAGGCCGATGAGGCGCGGCGCGCGCGGTTGCTTACGCCCAAAGGCGAGGAGCTGGCTCGTGAGTTCCGAGGCGCGCTTGCCGGCCATGACGATCTCGCTGACATGCGAGTGGGCCAGCGGGTCGAGGCGGGTGTTGGCGCGGAGCAACTCGGCGAAGCCCAGGATCGCCGTCAGCAGGTTGTTGAAGTCGTGGGCGACCCCGCCGGCCAGCATCCCCACGGCCTCCATCTTCTGCGCGTGTCGCAGCTGCGCCTCGAGGTCGTTGCGTTGCTCAATGGAGCGTGACAGGGCGATGAACGAGGCGACCGCCGAGGCGAAGTCCTGCTCCTCGAGGGCCCACGGCCGTGGCGCGCCCACATGCTCAAGGCAGAAGACCCCGACGGCGTTGCCCCCGACGCGGATCGCGCAATCGAGCATGGCCCCGATCCCGAGGGGCTCGAGGTAGCCCTCGGCGAATTCGGAGGTGCGTGGGTCCCGCCGCGCGTCGCCCGCGGCGACCGTCGGCTGTGACTCGATGGCTTCGAAGTACCGCGGGTAGTCGTCGCGCCGGAGGATGATCCCCGGGTTCTGCTGCAGCTCGCCCTGGTTGTACAGCCAGGCGCAGCGGATGTCGGCGCGGGCCGGGTCGTAGTACCAGATACTCGCGCGGGCGACACCGAGGGTGCGGGCCGCGACCGTGCAGGCGCGACCGAAGGTGGCCGCGGGGTCGTCGTCTTCAGCTGCGGCCAGCTCGTGCAGGGCCGCCTGCTGTCGCAGCAGGAGCGCGGTGCGTTCCTCGCGCGCCCGCGCCGCCGCCTTGACGGCGGTGATGTTGCGCACCAGGGCGATTACCTGGTGCTCGAACACCCGCATGAACCGCCCCTCGAAGGTGCCGACCGTCCCGTCGCCGCCGGTGACCTGGAACTCGAGCGTGCGCTGCTGGCCGTCGTGGCGGGCGGCGGTGATCGCGTCATCCACACTGGCGCGTGAGGCGGGATCCACGAGGGTCGCGAAGGCCCGTCCCACGATCGAGGTCGCGTCCGGGAAGTAGTCCTGGGGCGCGGCGCCCTGCAGGTCCGAGATCACCCCGCGGTCGTCGAGCCGCACGAACAGGTCGGGCAGGGAGCCGAGCAGGGCGCGCAGGTCGGAGTTCGCGCCCAGGAGCTCGCGGGAACTCAGCTCGAGGGAGCGTTCCAGCATCCGCCGCTCGTCGTCGTACTGCTGATAGGCGGCGTCGACGAGGCGGACCAGGTCCGCCATGCTCCCCGAGGGGTCGAGGCCAACTTTCCGCAGCTGGCGCGCGAGGAGCGAATGCATGCCCCTAGTGCTCATGGAAGGTGGTGACCGTCATGGTCTGGTTGTGGAGCTCGCACCGCGCCGAGGGGGTGAACGGGGAAATCTCACCGTAGGAATAGAAGCCGGCCAGCACGGAGGCGGGCCCGAAGACATCGCGCACCGCCTCGACTTCCTCCTCGACGCGCTGCTGCAGGACCAGCCGGCGGCCCACGCAGCTGATGAGGAGGGCCAACGGGGGCGCCGACCCGGCGAGCGGCACCACGCTGGTGCGGGCGGCGCCCGCGGCGCCATCGACGAGCCGGTCGAAGTTGGCACGCATCAGCTGGGCATAGGCGCCTTGGGGCACGTCCCCCGCGAACGTCATCGTGCCGGCCGCCGGGTCGACGGCGAGGACGGTGCGCACCACGGGACGCTCCTTCTGGTTGGCGCGCACGCTGAGCGGGAAGCGCAACGCACTGGCGGGGAGGTCGGCCGCATGGTCGCCGAGATAGGTCTCGTACAGGGCCAGGGCCGACCGGCCGTCGAGTTCGTGCAGCACGTTCCGGTCGCTGCGGGTGATGAGGCGCTCCGGGCCGAACGGGTCCCAGCCGCCTAACGAGCCGCAGCCCACCCGCAACGACGGCCCGCCGAGCCCGACGGCGACGACGAGCCCGGGTTCGCATCGCGCCCCCAGCAGCACCAGCGTCTCCCGGAACTGGTCGCCATCGGCGGACAGCCCCCCGGTGACACCGACCTCCGGCCCGAGCACCGCAGTGAGGCCGCGCACGAGGTCGCTGCCGTTCACCCGGAGACCGTCGGAGAAGACGACCACATGCACCAGGTCCTCCGAGCGCAGGTGCTCGCCCAGGATCTCGCCCGCGTGGAACGAACCCGCGGCGTCATGGACCAGGGTGGCGTGCGCCTGCAGCCGGGTCCGCTCGAAATGCACGGCGGTGCAGGTCAACCCTTCATCGACGACCTGGGTGCCGGCAATCTCCCCCGCGGTGCTGCACCCACTGATGATCGCGCGCGGGAACGCCTGGGGGAGCGCCTCGCGCCACGCCGGGTCCCGCAGCGCGTCCGGGTTGCCGAAGACCAGCAGCCACTGCGCGTCGCGGTCTGCGTCTGTTGAGGTGGACCACCCGGTCGCCGGCGTCCAGCGGAATTGCGTCGCTCGCATCCTGGCTGAGGTCAAGAAGTCGCGGTGAGCGCGGATGACGACCGGAGGGCCGCCGGAATCGCCTCAGGGGGGACGGGCCGGCCGACCAGGTACCCCTGGACCTCGTCGCAGTGGAGGGCCTCGAGGCAGGACAGTTGTGCCGTCGTTTCCACCCCTTCGGCGACGACCTGCAGGGCCAGGCCGTGCGCCATCGTGACGATGGCGCTGACGATCGCCGTGTCGTTGTCCGCGCCCGGAAGTCCCTGGACGAAGGTGCGGTCGATCTTCAGCGAGTGCACGGGAAAACGCTTGACGTAGGCAAGGGAGGAATACCCGGTCCCGAAGTCGTCGACGGCCAGGTGGCATCCCTGGTCGCGTAGCTCATGCAGGGTGGAGAGCGCGAGGTCAATGTCGCGCATGATGGTGCTTTCCGTAATCTCCAGCTCGAGGTGCGCGGCGTCGATCCCCGCCCCGCGCAGCGCCCCCTGGATGATGGAGGCCAAGGTGCGCTGGCGAAATTGCCGAGCCGACAGGTTCACGGCAACGCCCAGATCGGTGTGTCCCTCCAGGTGCCATTGCCGCAGCTGGCGGCACGCCTCATGCACCACCCACTCCCCGATGGGCTCGATCAGCCCCGTCTCCTCCGCCACCGGGATGAACTCCATCGGCGGCACGAGTCCCAGCTCCGGGTGTCGCCAGCGGAGCAGGGCCTCGACGCCAAGGATCCGGCCGGCGCGCAGGTCGAGCTTCGGCTGGTAATGGAGGAGGAACTGCTCCCGCTCGATCGCACGGCGCAGGGCACCCTCCAGGCTCATCCGATGTTCAGCTGCAAGGCGCATCGGCTTGTTGGAGAGCGCGGCGGCATTGCCGCCTTCCCGCTTGGCGAGGTACATCGCGGCGTCCGCTGCCGCCATCACCGCGCGCGCGTTCTCGCCGTCCAGTGGGAACAAGGCGACACCGACACTCGCGCAGATCACCACATCATGCCCGTCGATGACCAACGGCTCGCGGATGGCGTGCAGGATGCGCTGGGCGGTGGCGGTGGCCTCCGCCACGTTGCGGACGTCGGACAGGAGGATCGTGAACTCATCGCCCCCCATGCGCGCGAGCGTCGCGTCCACGGCCTCTGCGCCCCCGACGCCGACGAGGTCCTCGGAGCGGACGCTGTTGCGGAGCCGGGCGCTGACCTGTGAGATGAGCCGATCGCCGGCGCCGTGCCCCAGGGTCTCGTTGATCCGCTTGAAGTGATCCAGGTCGAGGTGCAGAACGCCGACCATGCGCCCATGACGCCTCGCCCCGGCCACGGCGCGATCGATCGCCTCGAGCATGCTCGCGCGGTTGGGCAGTCCCGTCAGCGGGTCGTGGTAGGCCAGGTAGCGGGTTTCGGCCTCGCGCTTCTTGATCTCGGTGATGTCCTGCAGCGTGCCACTCAGGGCCGTCGGCAAGCCGGATTCACTGGCGAGCACGGTACCCTGCACCCGCAGCCACACGGTGTCACTCCCGTCCGGCCGGCAGCCGCGAATCTCGGTGTCCAGCTCGGCCTGCCCGGCGGCCGCCCGCTGCAGGGCGAGGGCCATGAGCGGGCGATCGTCCACGTGCACGCAGGCCACCAACTCGTCCAGGCTGCCCGGGTTGCGCTGGCCGAGGGGGCAGAGGAGGGAGCGCGACATCTCCGAGAAGACCATCTGGTTCCCTTCGAGATCCCACTCCCAGTGGCCCAGGCGGGCCACGCGCTGCGCGGTGGTCAGCTGCGCCTCGGAGCGCGAGAGGGCGCGCATGGCGCGTGCGGCGCGCAGCATGTACCGGACCCGATAGGCGAGCATGGCCCACGGGATCGGCTTGTTGATGAA
>JAEUJL010000295.1 GCA_016794835.1 Gemmatimonadota bacterium
CGCGTTGGCGACTTCACCACCACCGCCACCACAGGCGGCGAGGTGGGCGACGGCGAGCGTTGTCCATCCGAAACTGCGCAATCTTCGCATGACGGTTGCCTCGGTCAGGTCAGTAGGAGAAGGGCCACGCCTTGAAGTACCGCGTGATGCGCCGCCAGATCTCGGCGAGACCCAGCGGTTCGAACAGCAGGAAGGCGATGATGAGGATGCCGAACATCGCCTGGTTGAGCGACTGCACCGTGAGCCCCGCCCCCGCGCCATCCGCACTCACGAACGGCAGGCGGTCACTCACGCTTTCTATGAAACGCGGCAAGACGGTCAGGAAGAGCGCACCGAGGATCGATCCATGGATCGTCCCGATCCCGCCGACGACAATCATCGCCACGAACTGGATGGACAGGAACAGCGAGAAGTCGAGCGGGCTGAGGAATCGCGCGTAACTCGCATAGATCGCGCCGGCGCAGGCCGCGTACCCGCTGGACACCACGAACGCACCGACCTTGTAGTGCACCTGCGAGACGCCGATGATCTCCGCGGCCAGGTCGCGATCGCGAATGGCCTGCAGGGCACGGCCGGGTCGCGATCGCGCGATGTTGCGCGCCGCCAGCCCGAGCACCGCGACCACCGCCCACACGAAGTAGAGGTACCCCTGGCTCCGGGTGAGGCGCATGCCAAACAGGGTGAGGTTGCCGGCGTCGAACGCGCCGATGGCCACGGGGAGTCGCACCGCACGTCCGGTGAGCCCACCGGTCACCGATGACCAGTTCTCGAAGACATGCTGGCCGAGGACGAGCAGGCCGAGGGACACGATCACGAGGTAGTTGCCGCGCAACCGGAGGGCGAACGGACCGGTGAGCCCACCGATGAAGCCGCCGGCCGCCGACGCCGCGATGAGCCAGAGCGGGAACGGAAGGCCGAACTGGGCGGCCATCGCCCCCGCGTAGGCACCAATCCCGTAGAAGACGGCGTGGCCCAGGGAGACCTGCCCGGTGAAGCCCGTAAGCAGGTTGAGGCCGATCGCCCCAACCGATGCGATGCCGGCGTAGACGAGGACCGTGGCCCAGTACTCGGACACCACCATCGGGGCGGCCAGCCAGGCCACCACCAGGACGGCCAGCCCCGTCCGCTTCGTCCACGAACGAAAGAGGACCAGGTCCTGGGCGTACGCGGTGGTGAGACGCGTGTTGGGGAGCCTCATGCGCGGCGCACCTCCGCCGTCCCGAACAGGCCATACGGCTTGACCAGCAGGACGATGATCATCAGCACGTAGGGAATGACCGCATGCACATTCGCGCCCAGCCACGGGGCGTTCGGGGTGATGTACGCCGCGCTCATCACCTCGGCGAGGCCAACCGTCAGCCCGCCGATCACCGCGCCCTCGGGCGAGTCGAGCCCGCCGAGGATCGCCGCGGGAAAGGCCCGGAGGGCAACGATGCTCACCGTGAGGTCCACGCCGCGCGATCCACTGGCGATGAAGACCCCGGCGAGCACGGCGAGGACGCCGGCGATGGCCCACGCAATGCCCTGCACCAGCTGCGGACTGACGCCGGAAGCCAGGGCCGCCTCGGGATCGCTGGCCGCAGCGCGCATCGCCACCCCCACCGTGCTGTAGCGGAACATCGCGAAGAACCCGAGCAGCGCCATCGTCGAGGCACCGAGGGTCCACAGGTCGGAGACCTTCGCGATCACGCCACCCACCTGCACGGTGCGCACGCCCCACGGGTCACCCAGCACGAGGAGGTCGTACCCCCACAACGTGGTGCAGACCTGCTCGAGCACAAACAACAACCCCAACGTGATGAGGATGCTGGCGAACACGGGTTGCCCCACCATGCGACGCAACACGAGCCGTTCGATGAGCAGGCCGAGGCCGGCCATCCCGGCCGCGGCGAGCAGCATGGCCAGGAGGAACGGCACGTGCCACACCGCTGCCAGCTGGTAGGTGAAGTAGGCACCCAGCACGACGAGCCCGCCCTGGGCAAAGTTGACGACGCCGGTCGCGCGATACACCACCACGAACCCAAGGCAGATCAACGCATAGATGGATCCGAGCGACAGGCCGGCCAGGACGAACTGCAGGAGGTCACTCATCGATACATCCCGTTCACGAGGTCCTCGAAACGTGCGGCGATCGCCCGACGCTTCACCTTCTGCGTCGCGGTCAGCTCGCCTTCCTCGTGGTCGAGTTCCTTGGGCAGCAGCGCGAACTTCTTGACCTGCTCCACCTGGGCGAGGTCGGCGTTGACCTTGTCCACCCATTCCTGCATCAGCTTGCGCACCTCGGGCCGCTCGCTGAGGTCCTTGTAGGTGGTGAAGGGAATGCGCTGCCGCGTGGCCCAGTCGCCGACGGTGTCCAGCTCGATGCCGATGAGCGCCGTGACGAACTTGCGGCGATCCCCGATCACGATGGCCTCGCGCACGTAGGGCGACACCTTGAGCATGTTCTCGATCCAGCTGGGCGCGATGTTCTTGCCCCCCGCCGTGATGATCAGGTCCTTCTTGCGGTCGGTGATGGTGAGATAGCCGTCCGCGTCGAACACGCCCACGTCGCCCGAGTGCAGCCAGCCGTCGTCGTCCACGGTCTCGCGGGTCGCCTGCTCATTGCGGTAGTAGCCGGCAAAGACGCCAGGCCCCTTCACGAGGATCTCGCCATCCTCGGCGATGCGGATCGTCGCCCCCGGCACGGGGATGCCCACGGTCCCGATGCGCGCACGCTCCGGTGGGTTGAAGGTGGCCAGCGCGGACCCCTCGGTCTGGCCGTATCCCTCCTGGATCGGGAGGCCGAGGGCCCAGAAGAACTCGAGCACCTGTGGGGCGATGGGCGCTGCCCCCGATCCCGCGGCGCGCACGCGCGCGACGCCGAGCCGGTCGCGCAACGGGCGAAAGAGCAGGGTCCAGCCGATGGCATAGTCAATCCGGTCCTTCAGCGTCCACGCCGCTCCCGTGAGCCGCTTGCGCGCGAGGGCGCGCCCCCGTGCCATGAAGGTGTGATACACCATGCGCTTGAGCCACGAGGCATCGGCCATCCGGATCTCCACGCTCGCCAGCATCTTCTCCCAGACGCG
>JAEUJL010000300.1 GCA_016794835.1 Gemmatimonadota bacterium
TGACATGGTGTGGGAGGAAGGAGTCCCGCAGGTGCCGAGACGGTCGACACCCCGCGAGCCCCTCTACGTCGGCGTGCGAGGCCGGGGTTCAGCCTCACGCGCCTCGGTCGCGGCTCACGGAATCCCGTGACGCTACCGCCCATCCACCGAGAAGGCGAGCAGCACATTGCCTGGCATCGCCCCGTACAATCCGTATCCCGACATCACGAAGACCATTCCCCCCGCCACCACCGGACCCGCCGCATCAATAGACCCACCGCGCCCACGCCCTCCGTCCACGGTCTGGTACTCCTTCGCTGTGTCCATCTCCCACAGCAGCTTGCCACCCGTCGTCGACCAGGCACGCAGGTAGCCATCGAGCGACCCTGAGAACACCACCCCCGGGATCGCGCTCAGCGGCGCAGACTGCGCGGGACTGCACCTGGGCCGAGATGCACACGGCGCCGGAGGCGCCTTCCATAGGATTCGCCCGGTCCGCACATCGAGGGCGAAGAGTCCGCCACCCTTGGCAGGGTCGGCCTCCATCCGAATTCCTTCCTTCACCGTGGAGTCGGGCACGGCGAGGATTCCCTGGCCACCCAGTGCGACGTACACCTGGCGCCCATCTGTGGCCGAGCCCCAGTGCAGGCCCCCGAGCTTGCCGCCATCGCCTACCTTGACGCTCCACCGTAACGCACCCTGTCGATCCGGGTCGATCGCGTAGACATGACCGGACTTCTGTCCCACGAGCAGCACGCGTTGGCCACGGCCAAGGTCCACCAGCATGGGCGGCTGGCCGATATCCGCATCCGGGCCATCGCTTGCGGGACAATTGGCCTTGCCGGGAAGGTCGCACGACAGGTTGTAGGCATCACCCTGGGCGAACTGCCGCGACCACACGACGCGACCGGTCGCGAGCTCCATCGCCAGCACGGCATCACTCGTTGTCGTGGGGGGATCGGAGTAGTTGTTCCCGGTCCCGACATACAGGACGCCGCGGACTCTATCGATCGTGGGCGTCGACCACACGGCGGCACCCGACGGGCCCTTGCTCACCGCGCCCCCGGTGGCTTTCCCCGTCACGCGCACAGTGTCGGCGATGGTCCACGATCTCCACCGCACGGCGCCGGTCGCGACATCCAGGGCCACCACGCTGCCGCGAAAGGTGCAGCAGGCATATCCTGGTTGGGCCGGCAACGCCGACTCATACGACGACACGGGCACGTAGAGCACGTCATCGGCCAACTGCGGTGTGCCGGTGATGATCGCCGCGAAGTGCGGGTCGACGCGCACCTTCCAGCGCCGCACGCCCGTCGCCGCATCATAGGCGTGGACACTGCCGGCCAGGTCGCCCACGAAGACGGTGGTCGCGGCGCCGTCCGCCCCGACCGCCGCCACCACGCCGGAGCGAAGCGGCGCATCGGCCCGGGCACTCCAGCGCAGGCACCCGGTCGCCGCATCGAGGGCCCCAAGGCCACCCGCCTCACTCGCCACGTACACCGTCCCGGCCACGACCGCGGGCTGCGACCGCGCGTTGACCACCTCCCCGAGGGACCGGGCCCACTTGAGGGTCAGGCGCGGCACCTGGGTCGCCGTCAGCCCCGACGTTCGCGTGAAACGTCCATTGGCCTCGCTGGCGCCCCACGACGCCCAGGTCATCCCCGGGCGGGGCGGCGGCGCACAGGTGGCCTCCTGCGAGTGACTAGTGATTGGCAGCGCTACCGCCGCCGCGAGGAAGACGAACGAACGCATCGGGTGACTCCAGGTGACCGGTGACAGGGTCAGCCTACGCACGCCGTTCGCCGCACCGTTTCGGC
>JAEUJL010000359.1 GCA_016794835.1 Gemmatimonadota bacterium
AACACCGGCTGGCCGCCCTCGGACTCGTCCTTCCCCCGGAGATCCAGGCCCCGGCGGGGATCGTGTTCCCGTTCCGATTCGTCAGGATCGTGGGCAACCGCGCGTTCATTGCCGGGCACGGGCCGCAGGCCCCGGATGGCAGCGACGCCGAGCCACTGGGCAAGGTGGGCCGCGAGCTCACGGTGGCGCAGGGGTACCAGGCGGCGCGTCTCACGGCACTCTCCATGTTGGGGAGCCTCCAGCGCGCGCTGCGCGACCTCGACCGCATTGCGGCCTGGGGCCGGGTGTTCGGGATGGTCAACTCGGCCCCGGGCTTCGTCCACCAGCCCGCCGTGATCAACGGATGTTCCGACCTGATCCTCGAGGTGTTTGGCCCCGAGGTCGGCGCGCACGCGCGAAGCGCGGTGGGGATGGCGGAGCTGCCGTTCAACATCCCGGTCGAGATCGAAGGCGAAGTGCTCCTCAAGACCTGACGCGCCATGTCGCTCCGCCGTCGCTTTGCGCAGGTTGATGTCTTCACGTCGCGCCCCTTCCACGGCAACCCGCTCGCGGTCGTGCTCGATGCGGAAGGGTTGAGTGCCGCCGAGATGCAACGGATTGCGCACTGGACCAACCTGTCCGAGACGGCCTTCGTGTTGCCGCCGTCCGTGGCGGGCGCGGACTATCAGGCGCGCATCTTCGCGCGCGAGGCTGAGCTACCATTCGCCGGCCACCCGACCCTCGGCACGGCGCGCGCGGTCCTCGATGCCGGCATCGCCGCACCGCGGCAGGGACAGCTTACCATGCAGTGCGCGGCGGGCATCGTCCCCGTGACCGTGGACGGCGACAACCTCTCCTTCCGTCTTCCCGGCTACACGGCGGAACCGGCGCGTGGCGCAGCAGAGGTGCCCCACGCCCTCGGCGTGCCGTCGGCCATTGGGGAGATCGACGTGATCGATACCGGGCCACGCTGGCTGGTCGCCCGGGTGCCCGATGTGGGGCGGTTGGCCCCCGATGCCCCCGTACTCCAGCGCCTCATCGCCGAGAACCGCGCGAGCGGGATCACCACGTATTCCGAGGTGGGTGCCGGCGAGATCGAGGCGCGGACCTTGTTCTTCGTCCAGCTGCTCATCGAAGACCCGGTGTGCGGCAGCGGCAACGCCGCCGTGGCGGTGCACCGGCTGCGCGCCGGGCGCATCGCCGATGGCGATCACTACCTGGCGCGACAGGGACGGCACGTGGGCCGGGACGGGGAGATCCGGGTGCGGGTCGAGGCGGGGGGCGTGCACATCGGTGGCCAGTGCGTGCGCTGCATGGAGGGCGTGCTGGTCGCCTGACGCGGGCGTGCCACGTCGCCTGCCCGGGGCGGGCCTAACGCGATATGGCTTGCAGCCGCTCGCGTGCCGCGGTGAACTCCGCCTTGAGGCCTGGGATCCGTGCGCCGGCGTAGCCCACATCCAGGCGGGCCTCGGCGACCGCCAGCGCTCGCAGCAGGTCGGCGACGGCGTCCCGTCGGGCGGCGGGATCGGTGCTCAAGCGCTGGCCGATCCAGATCGGGGCGGTGTGGGCGAAGGTGCGGTCCGCCATCGCAGGCCAACGATCCACAGTGCCACCCACGACGCGGGCGGCCACCCAGCCGCCCGGTGGCAGCGGGATCGTCCGGCGAATCGTCGTGGAGAACGGGGCGGCCGGTGCGGGCGCACTCGCCACCGTGACCCCGTTGACCACGATCGCGATGCTGTCCACCGGGAGTGCCGAGTGGACACCTAACGAGACTTCGGCGCGCGCGGCCACCGGGAGGACGTCGCCCGGCCGCGCCCCCTGCACACGCAGGTCGAGCAGAGGGCCGGTGGTCACAAAGGAGCGACCGGCCTTGAGGGCAGCCTGGTAGGACGCCCAGGACAACGGCCCGCGCGGATGCACGTAGACGCGGGCGGTGCCCACGGCCATGGTCCGGTGCAGGTCGGCCATCATGTCGGTGCCCCCCGACGGCATGACATCCAGCCCTGCATTGAGCAATCGATACCACAGCTCGGTGGTGCCCACGCTGTTGTTCCACAGCCCCACGATTTCCAGGAGGTCGACGCGTCCGTGCACCGCATCCGGGATGAGGTTGAGCGGTGGCGCGGCCAGTCCCTCCGTCGTGAACGGATCGTTGACGTCGACCGGGTGGACGTACGCGCTCAGGCCACCCTGCGCGCGGGCGGCGGCCAGCGGCTCGGCATTGGAGCGGTCATCGCGGCCGTAGGCATCGTATCCCGGGCCCCACGTCCACGGCCAGAACAGGTCCCGCGTGCCAAGGAGTCCCACGTGGCCGAGGAAGTGCGAACGCACCTCCTGCCCGAACACGACCAGTGGTGAGGTGCGCGGGGCGGAGCGGGAGGCCCACAGTTCCTGGTCTTCGTACCGATGGTGGAGGTTCGCGAGCAGCGGTGTCGCGACGTCGACGTCCTCGGCGCGCAACCCGAGGGTGAGGTCACGCGGCAGGAGGTCGAAGTACCCCCCATAGTTCAGGTGGAAGTGCAGGTCGCTGGAGACCCAGCCGTGTGCGGCCGCGTTCCAGAGCGGGGTGAGGGTCACGGAGGTCGTGACGCGACGACCCGCCGGCACCATCGTGTTTGTCTCACGCACGGGCGTGGCCAGCCCCCGCGTGGCGCGCACCCGGACGGTGCCGGCCGGCACGTCGAGGACCATCGACCCGGGTGAATGGACGTACACGAGGCCGTTCTGGCCATCGAAGCGCGCCATGCCCTCGTCCGGGATGAGCGGATGCCCCGTGTGGTCGGTCACGTGCAGCCGTGCGGGGCCCCCCGTCTGGATGACGAGGCGCCCCATGGGGACGCCGTAGTCCCACCGACGCACGATCACCTCCTCTGGCGCCCCCCCGTGGGCGGCCACGCGATACAGTCGCAGGCGTTGCGCGCGATCACCCTCGCTGAAGTAGACCCACCGGCCATCCGCGCTCCACGCCGGCGCCAGTGGCCGACTGCGCGCACGCGTGTACAGCAGCACACTGGAGCTTGGGCGGTCCAGTGACAGCAACCGCAGCTCCCAGCCGGAGGCCCCGGGCCAGTGGAAGGCGATGTACTGCCCATCGGGAGAAAGCGCGGCTCGCGCGTGCGAGACGATCTGGCCGGCGAGGAGCGTCTGTTCCGTCCCGCCGGCGATCGTTCGAAGCCGGACCTGGTCACCGCCTGCCCGGGTCTTGGACATGTAGAGGATGCGCTGGCCATCCGGGTGGGGGCGAGGCGACAGTTCCAGTCCGGGGTCGGTCGTGACGTGCTGGCGAGCACCCGTGCGTCGGTCCGCGCGCCACAGGTCCAGGTCGCTCCCCGCCTGGAGATTCGTGTAAAGCAGGGCGGTCCCGTCCGGGGTGAAGCTCGGGTCCATCGCCATCCCGCGATCGATCTCCCGTTCCTGTCCACTGGCGAGGTCGCGCACCACGATGGCCAGTGTGCGCGAGTCATCACGGACGAACGCCAGCGCCTGTCCATCCGGG
>JAEUJL010000409.1 GCA_016794835.1 Gemmatimonadota bacterium
CTGGTCGACCACCCCGTCACGAGCCCTGCCCATGCCGCAGCCTCACCGTCGCGCTGTTGCGCTCGTCCTCGCCGTTGCCTGCCTGGCCCCCATCGCCTGCCGCAAGAAGCCCGAGGCCGCACCGGCCCCCGCCCCGGCCCCTTCGCAGCCCGCACCGTCGTCCGGCGGGACCGCCCAGCCGGCGCCTACGACGCCACCCCCCGCCGCACCGGCCGGTCCGTCGGCCGCCGCGCTCGCCGAGGCCCGCGCCACTCTGGAGGGCGCCGTCTATTTCGAGTACGACCAGGATGGGCTGACCGACCAGGCGCGTGCCGCGCTCGACGCCAAGCTGGCCGTCCTCGTGGCGAACGCCGACGTCCAGGTGCGTGTCACGGGCCACGCCGATGATCGCGGGTCCGACGAGTACAACCTCGCCCTCGGCCAGCGCCGCGCCGCCACCGTGAAGCGCTACTTCATGGATCGCGGGATCGCCGACTCCCGCCTCTCCGTCGTTTCGATGGGTGAGGAGCAGCCGGAATGCACCTCGGGTGAAGAATCGTGCTGGCAGCGCAACCGCCGCGCGACCTTCGTCATCACGTCGGGGAACATCACCGCCGCTCCGCGTCGGTAGCCCGGGCGCGATCGGCCGCGTTGCCGATCGCGCTACTGCAGCAGGTACGTCACCCCGGGGCTGGCCTGGAAGGCGAGCGTGGCCGGCCCCACCCTGCGGACGCGCACCGCGCGACCCGCCGCGCTGACCCGTTCCACCCCGGGCGCGTGCACCACCACCTCGCCCGCGCGAGTGGCGACCAGCCGTGCCTCGGTCACCCGCGCCGCGCGCCACGCCAGGTCGAGGGTTAACCCGCCGCGGGCCCGCAGCCCGCTCACCGTTCCCTCGGCCCATTCGGTGGGGAGAGCCGGCAGGAGGCGCAGCTCCTCCCCATGCGACTGGAGCAGCATCTCCGCGATGGCCGCCGAGCCGCCCAGGTTGCCGTCCACCTGCAGGGCGCGCCCGCACAGTGAGAACAGGTTGGGAATGGAAGACCGCCCCAGCAAGGCACGGAACTGGTCATGCGCCGCGTTGCCATCGTAGAGACGCGCCCGCACTCCCATCTTCCACGCATACGACCAACCGCAACCACCGGTCCCCCGCCGGTCCAGCGAGACGGCGGCGGCACGCGCCAGCGCCGGGGTGGTTTCCGGGGTGATCTCCCGTCCCGGGTAGAGTCCCCACAGGTGTGACAGGTGGCGATGCTGTGGCTCGATCTCGTCCCAATCCTCGAGCCATTCCTGCACCTGCCCGTGCTTCCCGACCTGGTTGGGCGCCAACCGCCCGCGGGCGACGAGCGCCTCCGTCACCAGCGCGCTGTCCACGCCGAGCACCCGCGCTGCGTCGCCGAACAGGGTCAACACTTCGCGAATGATCTGCATGTCCATCGTAGGGCCGGCCGCCATGGTGCGGGCCGTGAGGACGAGTCCCGTCGTCTCGTCGAAGAACTCCCCGTTTCCGGGAAACGCCGGGAAGTTCTCCGGGGAATTCGACGGGGCCGTCACCAACCACCCGCGCGTGGGCTCCGGCACGAGGACGTCGAGCAGGAAGCGCACCTGGTCGCGCAGC
>JAEUJL010000420.1 GCA_016794835.1 Gemmatimonadota bacterium
CGCGTGTGCCGCGGTCGCAGCCCTTCCTTTTCCGCGAGGGCGAGGTACTTGGCGCTGGTCCCGAAGACGGTGATCCCCTCCTCCTCGGCCATCTGCCAGAGCAGGTCCGGCCCGGGGGCCTCCTCGCCCCGCCCGGGGCGCAGGGCCGGCGCCATGGGCGCCCCGTCGTAGAGCACCACGGTGGCACCGGTCGCCAGGGCGGAGACGAGCCAGTTCCACATCATCCAGCCACAGGTGGAGAAGTAGAAGATGGTGTCGTCGCGCGTGAGGTCGGTGTGCAGCTGGTGTTCCTTGAGATGCTGCAGCAGGGTCCCCCCCGCCCCGTGGACCATGCACTTGGGCAGGCCGGTCGTCCCCGACGAGTACATGATGTACAGCGGGTGATCGAAAGGGAAACGCGGGAAGGTGGTGGCCGACGTGACGGTGGCCGCAGGTGCGGCGGACGGCGTGTGATGCTCGTGTGACCGGGCGGTGGTATCCTGTGGTTCGGGGGGGGCCCCCCGCGCGTCCTTTGCCGGGCGCACGAAATCGTCCCACCAGACGCCCCCCCGGAGCCCCGCGAGATCGCCGCGCGTGCCCCCCAGCTGCTCGAGCAGCGGAACCACCACCACGTGCTCGATCGCGTCGATCGCCGCCACGATCCCGCGCGTCCGCTCCAGGCAGTCGTGCCGCTTGCCACCGTAGCGGTACCCGTCGGCGACCACCAGCACCCGGGGCGCCACTTGGCCAAACCGGTCGAGCACCCCATTCACCCCAAAATCCGGTGAGCAGGACGACCAGGTCGCCCCCAGCGACGCCGCGCCCAGCATGGCAATCACGGCGTGCACGGTATTGGGCAGGAACCCCACCACCCGGTCCCCGGGCCCGACCCCCACCCGCTGCAACGCCGCCGCCATCGCCGCCACGGCGTCCGCCAGCTCGGCATACGTCAGCGCCTCCAACCTCCCGGCCTCCGTCCAGCTGACCAGCGCGCGACGCGCATCCCGGAAGCGCAGCAGGTTCTCGGCGAAGTTGAGCCGCGCCTCCGGGAACCAGGTCGGCCCGAGCACCGGGTCCGGGGGCGCCATCCGCTCGGCATGGCGCACCACCGGGCTGGCCGGCGGCCACTCCCCGATCACCCCACACCACCTCCAGACCGCGGCCCAGAACGCCGAGGGCTCCTCGACCGAGAAGCGGTGTAATGTTGCGTAGTTGTAGGGTCGGTCAGGCAACGCTCCGCTGTGGACGAGGGAGTGGTAGAACCCCGCCAGCTGGCTCGCCGCGACCCGCGCTGCGGGCGGACGCCACAACGGCGCGTCCGCCGGGACACCCTCACGGCTCACGCGATGCCGTTCAGCTCGATGTCAAAGACCAGGTTCGCATTGGGCGGAATCGGCCCGATGCCGGCGGGCCCATAACCCAGCGACGACGGAATCAGCAGGCGCCGACGCCCCCCGACCTTCATCCCCTGCATCCCGACCTGCCATCCCTGGATCAGGTTGGCGAGGGCGAAGACCGCCGGAGACGCCGCCCCGACATTGCCGTCGAAGCGGGTGCCATTCGCCAGGTAGCCCGTGTAATACACACGCACCGTCTGCAGGCCCGACAACGTGGCCCCCGTGCCGACCTGGGTATCCAGCACGTAGACGCCCGACGGGAGCTTCGTGAATGCGGCGAGCGAGATGTTCAGGGTGCTCCCCCACGTTTGCTGTTCGAGGGCGATCGGGTCCGGGATGGTCACGTCAGTGGAGTCGTTGGGGAAGCAGCCCATCAGGACGAGGGCGGCGGCAGGGATCAGACGAACGAGGTTCATGGGGCGAGGGGGAACGGGTTGGGGAAACCTATCGCGCGCCGGCGCCCGCCAAGAGATCCGGCGTGATATCGGACAGGCTGGGGCACCCCGCGAGGGCCATGGCCAGATCGAGCTCGTCGCGCAGCAACTCCAGCACGTGCTGGGCGCCGGCTGCACCGTCCACGGCCAGTCCCCAGACCGGCGGGCGGCCCACGAGGACCCCCCGAGCCCCCATGGCCAGGGCCTTGAGAACATCGGAGCCCCGGCGAATCCCGCCGTCTACGTACACCTCAACCTGGCCATCCACGGCAGCCACCACCTCCGGCAGGGCCCGGGCCGTAGCGATGGCGGTATCGAGCTGCCGTCCCCCGTGGTTCGACACGACGATGGCACTGGCCCCGTGATCGATCGCGCGCCGCGCGTCGTCACCGCGCACGATCCCCTTCACGACCACCGGCAGGCCGGACAAGTCGCGCAGCCACTGAATATCCCTCGGCGCAATCGACGGATCGTGCAACCCCCGAAAGTGGCGCATCAGTCCACTCGCCTCACCGGTGGCGGTTGGCACCGCCCCCATCCCCGCCTCCACCGCGTTGGCGATCTGCATACCGGCCGGCAACGTGAAGCCGCTGCGAATGTCGCGCTCCCTGCGTCCGAGGACGGGGGTGTCCACCGTCAACATCAGCGCGCGGTACCCGGCGGCCACGGCCTGCGCCACCAGCGCCTCGGTGTGTTCGCGACCCGCGTACACGTACACCTGGAACCACTTGGGGGACGCGGGCTCCACCGCCGCGACGTCGGACAAACCCGTCGTTGCCGTCGTGCTCACGACGAGCAGGGCACCCGCCGCGGCAGCCGCGCGGGCCATCCCGCTCTCCCCGTCCGGATGCGCGAGCTTCTGCATCGCCGTCGGCGCGACGAGGATGGGCATGGACACGGGGACACCGAGCACCGTGGTCGCCATCGCGCGCCGCGACACATCGACCATGGTGCGGTACCGGATCTCGATGGCTTCCCACGCCGCGCGATTCGCGCGCAGCGTCACCTCATCATTCGCGCCACCGGCCTGGTAGTCCCATGCGGACGCCGCCACGCGTTCACGAGCGGCCCGCTCATAGTCGAACAGGTTGAGGAGCATGCCGCGACCCTAGCGGCGGTACCCCTTCGAGTCCCGCGTCGGCGGCTGGCACGCCGGCCAGTTGGCTGCCGCCGGGGGCCCGCCGGCAGCGTTCTGCGACGCCGCGCCGCGGTCAAAGACGCGACGGTCGCGCGACAGCGTCTCCGGGTCCTCGCTGGCGAGATACGCGAGCATGGCGACCAGCACCGCATTCTGGCGCAGGTCATCCAGCACGGCCTTGTCGTACGTGTCGCGCTGCGTGTGCCAGGTGTAGGTCCCGTACGACCAGTCGAGCGCGCCGAGCCCAAAGGCCGGTGCCCCCGCACAGCCAAACGACGCATGGTCGGAGCCGCCGCCCGCGGGCGATCCCGGGAAGTTGAGCGTGATCCCCCGCGTCAACTCGGACGGGATGCTGGCGATCCACTGCGCCACGTTCCCCGCCGCCGTGGTCAGGCCACCGGAGGAGAAGTTCACGATCCGCCCCGTCCCGTTGTCCTGGTTGAACAGCGCCTGCAAGCCGCGCACGACCTCGGGCCGGTCGGCCGCAAAGGCGCGCGACCCGTTCAACCCCTGCTCCTCCCCGCCCCAGTGCCCCACGAGGATGGTGCGCTTGGGGTTGGGGTAGTGCTGCTTGAGCAGGCGCATCGCCTCCATCATGATCACGGTCCCCGTCCCGTTGTCCGTCGTGCCACTCCCAGCATCCCACGAATCGAAGTGGGCGGAGAGCATCACGTACTCGTCCGGCTTGGTGGTCCCGGGGATCGACGCCACCGTGTTGGCCACCGGCAGCTCGCCGAGGAAGTCGGCGTGGGCCCGCACGCGCAACCGCGGCCCCTGGTTGTTCTCCGCCAGCCGGTAGAGGAGACCGTAGTCCTCGCACCCGATGTCGAGCGACGGCACCTGCGTCGTCTGCGCATCAAAGACCTTCTGCACCCCCCAGCCGTTGGACCAGCGGGACGCCACGACCCCCGCCGCGCCGGCCTGCTCCAGCCGCACGCCTAACGAGCCGGTCCCCAGGCCGGTCCCGTACCCCGTCTTCTGCAACCGGCGGTTCCACTGCGTCTGGGCCTCGGTGCGCGCCGCCCGCAACCGGGCGAAGGACTCCACGGTGGCGAACCGTTCCCAGTTGTCATCCGGCCGGCAGGTTGGCTGCAACATCGAGATGAGCACGAACTTGCCGCGGGCCTGGGGCAACCAGGCGACGAAGGCGGCCGAATCCGGCACATCGGGAAGGATCACGACCTCTCCCTCGACATCCTTCCCCCCGGTCCCCGCACTCCACGCGAGCATCGTCCCCTCGAGAGACCGCACGCGCGGCGCCACCAGGTCGATATGGGAAATGCCGCGACGCCAGGACTTCCAGGTGCCATACGTCGGGGTGGTCGCCGTGATCCCCCAGGCCGTGTACGTCCTGGCCAACCATTCATTCCCGCTCTTGTGTCCCGGCGAGCCCGTGAGCCGCGGCCCAATGGAATCGCTGAGCACCTGCAACAGCTTCCCCACCTGGGACTGCTGCATGCCGGAGTCGTACAACCGGCGAATCACCGGGTCCGCCACCGTGTAGCTCTGGGCGGTGGCGAGGGAGGTCAGCGTGGCGGTCGCGACCACCAGGACGGGGAAACGCATCGAAGGCTCCGGACGAAAGTGAACTGGCCTGAAATGTCCGTGCCGCGCGCCCGGTGGCAAGGCGCGCGGCACGGCGACACCAGCGCAGGTGGCCCGTCAGGCGTGCGCGCGCGCCGGTAGCCCCTCGTTGGCCTTCGTCCCCCGGACGTACGTCGTGTAGACGATGATCGGGATCCCCAGGTCGCCCAAGGTGCGCCGGATCTCGGGGAGGACTTCTTCCCACTCCATCCCCCCAACACCGGTCGCCAGGCGCGGCAGCGCGATACTCTCGAACTGCTCACGCTGGGCCATCTCGCGCAGGGCACGCAGCGCGTGGTGCACATGTTGGGGTTGCGCGCGTCCCGGGCGCCCCCCAGGAGCGTCCGCCGCATCCTGCGTCAGGAGGTTCACGATCCGCAGCCCCCCGACGGCGCCCCACATCCACGCCTCACCGGCCTCCGGCTTGTCGGTGTGGCAGTAGTGCCGGAAATCCTTCACCATCGCCGGCCAGCGCTCGCGCAGGGCGAGTGCGAGCCCTTGCTTGAAGTCGTCGTTCGGGGCAATCCCGTGTGCAATCACCTGCGCGTCGGTGAGCAGGATGTCACCTTCCACGAACCGGAGCATACATGCCGTCCTGTGATCAGGGTCTGGCGCATGCTAGCCCCAGCGGGAGGCGCGTGGCATCCGCGTGGCACCCTATGGGCTGTCAGCGGAAGGAGGTCGGCGGACGAGGGGGTCCGCCGACATCTGCCCCGTCCTACTCGATGAGCAGGATCGTGAAGTAGGCGTTCGTCGGTGCGCCGTCGTAGCGACCGAAGCACAGGACACGCACCTCGAGGTCGGCACCTCCATTGACGGCCGCCGATGAATCCGGGGTGCAGGTCACGGTTCCGCTCGCATACGCCGACACCTGCAGGTTGTACGACTGCGACGCGAGCGCCCCCATCCCCAGGAATCGCACGTCGTACACGCCGTTCGTGGCCAGGCCGGATGTGGTGCGCACGATCCGGATAGGTTGCCCGTTGGAGCTCATCGCGTACGTACTCAGCATCGCCCCTTCCACATCCACAGGACGAGAGGGCTGGTCGTTCCACCCCAACGCCCATCGCCGTCCCGGGCGACCCGCCTCGATCAGCTGCTTGGCGAAGCGGGCATCCGCGCCCACGTTCCCGAGGCGGTTGCACGAGACGTTACTCGACGTCCCAAAGCTCCAGCCCGAGAGGATGCAGGTGGTACCGTACGGGCCGATGGTGGAGACGAAGTAGTTCTCCACTTTCCCGGTTGCGCGCGGGTTGTTCACGTCCACCCGATAGCCCCCGGCGCCGGTGCGATTGACCACCATGGCTTGCCCCGACGAGTTGTACCACCGCGCCCCGGCCGGCGTGTGCGTGATCGCCGAATCGGTGCTCTCCACGAATCCGTGCCGCCCCTCCAACGTGCCGTTGCCGAAGACCAGGATCGAGAACGTGCCAGGCAACTTGGTACCGTCTGTGGCGTAACAGCTGACCGACGCCTCCAGGTCGCGGCGGTTCGCGGCCGGGCCCCAGCCGTTCAGGTGGCAGTGGGTCGCCAAAGAACCGCTCCGCGTCACCATCACGGTCTCGCGCCAGCTCGAGTCGGCGCGCGCCATGCGCTCGAAGGTCACGATCACATTGCCCCCGCTGAGGGTCGCCCGCACGCCGCCCCCAGTGGCGTTATGCACGCGCGAGGTCGTTGCGCTGTTTGCGCCCCCAATGACCAGCGCATAGGCAAACCGATTCGCCGCCCTCGTGAGGATCCCGCGCCCCGTGGCGGTGGCGCTCTTGCCCTCGCTGGTCGCCGTCACCGTGAAGGGCCCGTGCCCGACGACGGTCAGTGCGCCGGTCGCCGAGATGGTCGCCGTCAGGGTATCCGACACGGCCCATGTCACCGCCCGCCCACTGAGCGTCGCCCCGGCCGCGTCACGTACGGACGCCGTCAAGGTGAGCACGTCACCCACGGTGGCGGAGTCGGGAAGGCCGGTGATCGACACGCTCGCGACAGCCGCCGGTGGTGGCGTCGGGGCACTGGCCTTGTCGCTGCTGCAGGCCACGAGCAGGGCAGACACCAACCAGGCGAGAGGACGAGGAGTACGCATCGTGCGACGGAGTGCGAGGACAGGTGAACGCTTCCTCATGCGACGTCCATGGACCGGGGTGCGTCACGCCCCGGAACGACGAAGGGGCGCCCGCAGGCGCCCCCCCGGTCACACTGACCTGCGGCTTACCGATCCATCCCCACCACGCCACTCACGGCCGCGGAGATCGCCGGTCCGTAGTACATCGCGTTGAACAACAGCTTGAACGTCGCGTGGGGCTGTGCCCGATTGGCCACCTCGGGCCCCATCAGATAGAGGCGTCCCTTGCCCACCACGGCCTCGGCGACAGCCACGCCACCATTGAGATACCCCTGCCCCCACGCCCAACCAGAGCGCAGCGGGGACGGCGAGTCGAACCAGACCACGGGGGTGACGCCCTTCGCAGCCGCGTCGGCGCCCAGCCGGAAGACCGGCGAGTTGTCGAAGAACAGGTCGACGCGCTTCTGGAGGCCATGCGCCACGGGATGCGTGTTGTCGACCGCGGCGTTGAGGACCGAGCCCGGCACGAAGAGCCGCTCGCGCGGGATCGGACGATCCGCCCCGGACTGCGTGCGCTCAACCAGGTGGTTCTGCACGGGGAGCCCGAGGTGGTGCGCCAGCGCACTCGACCCGCCGATCGTGATCACCGTCCCGCCGTTCTCCATGAAGGCCTTGAGCTGCGGGATGGTCTTCTCGATGGTGACACGCCCCAGGTGAGCCCGGAACTCCTCCGGAATCTCGGACGCCTGCGGCTGGCGCCCGCCGAACCCGCCGCCCGCGCCACGATCGGACTCGGGAATCCCGCCATCGGCGAAGACGAGCACGTCGAACTTGCTGTTGAGGCTCCCCGCATCCAGCTCCTGCGCAAAGACCTGGCGGACATTCGGGAAGTCAAACTGTTCGAAGATCCACCGCATCCAGCCGCTCGGCATCGACCCGCCGTACTGGTCCCACAGGCCCACGCGGATGTTCTTCATGCGCAGCGCATCACCCGTCGGGCGCGACGCCACGCCATCGAAGTTGACGCCGAGGTCGGCGGCGACCTTGTCGACGATCGGACGGGCGCCAGCCCGGTTGGCGATGAACCACGCCCCGGCCGGGTAGGTGCGGCCCGCCACCGTGGAAGCGGCCTTCATCCAGCTCACCTCGCCCCCGGCCTTCATCACGCGGTTGACCGCGACGAACGCGTCGTTGGCCGCATGGTCGACGATCCAGCCGGCATTGCCGGCGGTGACACGACCGGCCGGTGCCGTCGCCATCCCCCGGATCTCCTCGCACGGGCACTCGAACGCATCGAGCATCCGGTCGAACTGCACGCCCATCTGGTAAGCGAGGGTGTACCCGGCATTGTCATACGGCGCCTTGGGCGGGCCCCCGGGATACTGCAGGTCGTTGGGGTAGTCCTGCGGCTCGAACATGTCCATCACGTGCGCCCGGAAGGCCTGCGCGCTCTTCACCACGTACGACCCGGCCGGATACTGCTTGCCCCCCGCGCTGAACGCGCTTTGGGCCCGGTGCACGATCACCCCCCCCTTCTGCAGGGCCTGCACGAACTTGGTCACCGTCCCGAAGTCCGACTGGTCCGCGGGCATGATGAACCCACGCGGGTCACGCAACTCGGGCTTGCGCAGCGACGCGAAGAACTGCGAGGGCTGCACGCCGCCCCCGCCGCCCTGCGTCGTCATGAACGAGTTGTCGCTCGCCTGGGTCTGGCGGTTCCGCTGGATCTCGGCCGTCACCGCGGCGATCCGGCGGGGATAGTCGGTCCAGGTGTCCTTCGTCCCCTTCTCGATGGCGTTCCGCCCCATCCGCCAGATGTTGAACAGGAACTGCTCGCGATGGCGGGACACGACGTCCAGGACCGCCCAATTCGCCGTGACCGAATACTCGATCGACTGCTTGAAGTGCCAGCGCTGCGGCGTGATCGGGAAGACGTAGTTCTCCTGCGGGATGAGCTTCTCGGGGGTGAACGGGATCTCCATGGGCGTCGGGCTGCCGATGGTCTCGGTGAGGAGTCCCAGCTGGTTGTGGAAGTACGGCGCCGTGCGCAGCCCGCCGTTCCACCACGTCTGGTATCCCGCCTGGTCCCGACGCACCGCCCCCGGCTTGTTCTCCACCGCGAACCGCGTGTGCATCGACGTCCCCAGCAGGTCGACGCCGTAGATCACCAGGGGGTCGATGTTGTGGTTGTGCGGGGCGCGAAACGGCGGCGCAAAGAGCACGGACCCGGCCGGGCCGGTCTGGTGGTGGTTGTAGATCACCTGCGGATACCAGTCACGGTACTGGACCCGCATGATGTTCTCGCTCTCCGGCTGCGCCCCCATGTAGAAGTCGCGGTTGTTGTCGTGCCCCACGTACTTCTGGTACAGCCGCGGGATGTCCCCAAACGAGCGCTGCCGCTCATCCGACTTGCGCATGTACCAGTTGGAGACGAGCTCCATCCCGTCCGGGTTGGCATGCACCATCAGGATGATGACGTCATTCAGGAAGCGCAGGATCTCCGGGTCGGTGGAGCTCACGAGGCGGTAGTTCGTCTCGATGAGCTGGTGGGCCCCGAGCACTTCCGTCGCATGCAGCCCCCCGTCGATCCAGACCACGGCCTTGCCCTCGGCGGCCAGCTGCTTCGCCTCGGCCTCACTGACCTCCCCCCTGGCAAGCTTCGTCGCGATGTCCTTGTACTTCGCCAGGTTGCGGTGGTTCTCCGGCGATGTCACGATCGCCATCAGCTGCGGCCGTCCCTCCGCCGTCTTGCCGATCTCCTGGACCGCCATCCGGTCCGACTCCGCGTCCAGCTTCTTCCAGTAGTCGACAAACTGCGTGTAGGTCGCGAGTCGGTAGTCGTCGCCAATCGCAAAGCCGAAGTGGTCCTTGGGGCTGGTGATGCGACCTTGCGCGAGGAGCGGCGCCGCGGACGCGACGACCGCGAGGCCCAAGGATGCCAGGCGACGCCAGCGGGAATGGAGCATGAGGAACCTGTGGGTGGGGGACTACTGCGGGCCGAAAGCTAGGGAGCGGTTGGCCAGTCGTCGAGAAATACGGTGGAGCGCGGGCGATCGCTGGAGGCAGCCGGATTTCAGATGGTTGGTTCCCGAGTCCGCGCGATGATGTCCTCCGGGGCACCACTCGGACTGCCTGCGCCCTGCGCCCCGCGCCCTGCGTCCCGCGCCCTGCGTCCCGCGCCCCGCGCCCCGCGCCCCGCGTCCCTCTTGCCCTCCCGCCGCCCAGCCCTTTCTTACCCGCCCATGCCGCTCATGGAAATCGCCACGTGCCACGTCCCGGGGTCGATCGGGAATTTCGGCCCCGGCCTCGACGTCCTCGGGGCGGCCATCAGTGGCGCCGGTGACAGCGTCACCGCCACCTGGCTCGACGGAACCGGTGTGCGCGTCCTCGATGCCGGCCATCCCTCCCTGCCATCGGATCCCGCGCTCCATGCCAGCGCGATCGCCGCGGCCGCGGTGCTTCGCATGGCAACCGCCGCCGGGCTGCACCCGCCGCGACGCGCCATCGGGCTCACGGTACGGAAGGGGCTGCCCCTCTCCGGGGGCCAAGGGGGATCCGCGGCGTCTGCGGTGGCGGGCGCCCTGGCGGCCAACGCCTTGTTAGGCAGCCCGTGCGACCGGAACAGCCTCATTCGGGCGGCCCTCGAGGCCGAGTCGCGGGTCGCCGGCGCGCACCTCGACAACATCGCCCCCTCCCTGCTGGGTGGCATTTGCCTCGTGCGCTCGATCGACCCGATCGACATCGTCAAGCTCCCGGTCCCGTCGCGGCTGCGCCTCGTGATCGCGCACCCGGCCCAGGAGCTCCGCACCGCCGAGGCGCGCGCCGTCCTCCCGACCCAGGTGGATCGCGCCCTGGTGATCCGCCAGATGGCCAATGTCGCGGCCCTCGTGGCCGCGCTGTATGCGGACGACCTGGCCTTGCTCGGACGGGCCCTGGACGACCAGCTGGCCGAGCCCGCCCGCCGCGTGCTCATGCCCGGTTTTGAGGCAGCCAAGGCGGCCGCCCTCCAGGCCGGTGCCCTGGGCGCGAGCATCTCGGGCGCCGGACCCACGATGTTCGCCGCCTGCGACAGCGACGTCGGAGCCCAGCGGGTGTCCCACGCCATCCGCGCCGCGTACGAGGCCCTGGGAATCGCCGTGGCGGTTCGCGTATCGCGGGTCGACCTGCATGGTGCGCGCGTGGACCAGAACCCACCCGGCGCGGGCTAGAATCCAGAATCTGGATCCACCCCCAAATCTTGACGCCACCGACAGTTGGGCCGTCTTGAGGGAGGCCGGAGCGCACCAATCCGTGGTGACAATCGGCCGGTCTCGTTATAATGATCTTACTTCTGGCGCGACCCCCGTTCACCTGCGAGCCGCGCGTTCACCGCGCGCGGCACGTCCACTCCGCCTCACACCAGAGGAACTACATGCGAAAAATCCTTGCCGGCATCGCCGCGCTGGTTGCCCTCGGGGCCAGCCAGTCGGCGTTCGCCCAGCGGCCCCTCAACCTCGAGGTCGGCGCGTTCGGGCAGTTCACGATTCAGGATTCGGACCTCAACATCGCCAACGGTCCCACCATCGGTGGCCGGCTGGCGTTGTACCTCCTCAAGAACCTCGCGGCCGAAGTCGATGGCCAGCTGGGCAAGGCCGATTGGGAAGACGGCTCAACGACGAAGTCGCTGACGCTGCGCCCCTGGGCCGCCCGCCTGGTGTACGGCATCCCGCTCAACGAGAAGACCCGTTTTCTCATCGGTGCCGGCTACCAGCAGAACCAGTACTCGGGCCGCACGAAGACGATCACCCCGGGCTTCGTCCAGCCGAACGAGTATGAAGATGCCGTCACCGGGTTGGTCGGCATCAAGTACTGCATGAACGACAAGTGGAACTTCCGCGTGGACGGCGTGGGTGACTACAACCCGTCGCCGAACTTCAACGGCGCGGCCCCGGTCGGTGGCAACTCGGAAGGTGGCACGGCCGTGAACCTCGGCCTGCGCGCCGGCTTCGGCACGATGATCAACGGCAACTGCCCGGGCGCGCCGACCACGTGGTCGCTTGCGGTGGCCCCGGCGTCGAGCCGTCATCGGGTGGGTGAGGTCGAGCAGCTCCAGGTGACGGCCCGTGATGGCAAGGGTGCCACCATCCCGCTCTCCAAGCTGAAGAACTACACCTGCACGTCCGACAACCCGAATGTTGCAACGGTTGACGCCAACGGCCGTGTGTCGGCCGTGTCGCCGGGCACGGCGACCATCACCTGCTCCGGGATGATGGGTGGCGTGATGCAGTCCGGGACGCACCAGATCACCGTGCGTCGCCCCGACTGGCGCCTTACGGTCAATGGTGGTGGCACGCACATGGTTGGCCAGGGTGGCTCCGCGAGCGCCTCGGCGGTCGACGAGGACAACCGCCCGGTGACCGGCGCCCTCGCCTGGACCTCGAGCAACCCGTCGGTGGCCACGGTGGACAACAACGGCAACTACCGCTGCGTGAGCGCCGGGACGGCCACGCTGACCGCGACGATGACCCGCGGCGACGAGACCCGCTCCGGTACGGTGCAGGTGATCTGCAATGCGCCGCCTCCGCCGCCCCCGCCGCCAGCCGCGCGCCTCGTCGCCAACCTGTCGGACGTGCACTTCGCGTTCAACCAGGCCACGCTGACCCGGGCCGGCCGCGACACCCTCGACTGGGTGATCGGGCAGCTGAACTCGCCCGCCGGCTCCAGCTGGGTCGTCTCGATCGAGGGCCACACCGACCCGTACGGTTCGGACGCCTACAACGACCGACTGTCGACGCGCCGCGCCCAGACCGTGTACAACTACCTCACCCGAGCCCGTGGCGGCGTCCCCGCTTCGCGCGTGGGCGGACAGCGCGGCTTCGGTGAAGCCTGCCTCATCCTCGACGACGACCACACGTCCCCGTCGAAGTCCAAGGCGGAGCACGGCCGCAATCGTCGCGTCGAGATCTGGAACCTCAACGGCACGGCCGCCCCGACGGGCTGCCGCCCGATGTCGGACTACCAGAACCGGTAACGATCGACGCTGCAGGCAAGAGGCCCCCGGCATCCGCCGGGGGCCTCTTGTTTTTCGTTCACCGCGCGACGCGGACGCGTCAGGCCGCCGACCGCTTGCCCTCCGCGCGGGCGACCGGGTCCCCGGTCCGGGCGTAGACGGGCGCCGGATACCCGTCGAGCCGCGCCAGTGCGTCGGTGATCCCCAGGATGCTCTCGGTCCCACCGAGCACGACCACGCCACCGGGATGCAGCTGCCGGGCGATCCGGGTCAGCACGTCAGCCTTGTCCGGCACGTCAAAGTAGATGAGGACGTTGCGGACGAACACGATGTCGAACATCCCGAGGTTGGTGAACGGCCGCAGGAGGTTCTGCTCCGAGAACTGGGGCTGCTCGCGCAGCGCCGGGATCACCTGGTATCCCTGCGGGACCGGCTGGAAGAACTTCACGAGCAGCTGGACCGGGAGCCCGCGTTGCACCTCGAACTGGTTGTAGATCCCCTGGCGCGCGCGCTCCAACGATGCCGTGCAGTAGTCGGTCGCCACCAGCTCGAGCCGGACCCCGTCCATCACCGCCCCGGCCTGTGCCACGAGCATCAGCAGGGAGTACACCTCCTGGCCCGTCGACGTCGCCGCCACCCAGAGGCGCAACGGGCGACGGGCGGCACGCGCCCGCTGCGCGGCCTCGGGGAGCAGCCGGTCGCGGAAGGCGTCAAACGGCCCCCCATCGCGGAAGAACAGCGTCTCGCCCGTCGTCATCGCGTCGCAGACCGCCTTCAGCAGCTTGGGGTCCGGCACCCCACGCAGGCGCTGCACGAGGGCGTCGAGCCCCGAGAGCCCGAAGGTGGTGGCCACCGGCGGGAGCCGCCCCTCGATCAGGTACTCCTTCCCGGTCCCCAGGGAGAGTCCGCTGTTCTTCTTCAACAGGTCGGAGAGAAAGGCATAGACCTCGGGTGTGACACTCATGCGGGCACCAGACAGAGGTTGGCCACCTTCCCGGCAATCTGCCCGAGCGGCAGCACGTGATCCGCGAGACCGGCCGCCACGACCGCCCCCGGCATCCCCCACACCACGGAGCTCGCCTCGTCCTGCGCGATCACACGCCCGCCGCGCGCGTGGATCACCTCGCATCCCCGACGCCCGTCCTCCCCCATCCCCGTCAGGACGACGACCAACGCCGTGTTGCCGTAGACGGCGGCGACCGAACGCAGCATGACATCGGCCGCCGGCCGACAGTGATTCTCGGGCGGGTCCGCGGTGAGGCGCAGGAAGGGCACGCCCTCATGCGTCGCGACCACCATGTGCCGATCCCCGGGGGCGATGTACACGCGCCCCGCGCGCACCGGCATCTCCTCGACGGCCTCCACACAGTCCCGGCCGCAATCACGCGTCAGGCGCTGGGCGAGGAGGCCGGTGAAGACGGGTGGCATGTGCTGCGTGATCAGGATGGGCAGTGTGACATCGGCGGGGAGTCCCTTGAGCACCTCGGCCAGGGCATTCGGCCCCCCGGTGCTCGAGGCAATCGCGATCACCTGCAGGGCGGCGCTGTCGCGCGCCCCCAGGATCGCCCGCGGACGCGCGACCACCGGAGGTGACGGGGGACGCACCGTCCCCACGGTGCTGGAACGGCGGCCCACAGCGCGGATCTTCGCGACGATCTCGCGCTCGATCTCCTGCAGCCCGCTCATCCCGCGCGCCGTCGGCTTGGTGATGAAGTCCGTGGCACCGAGGGCCAGGGCCTGCATGGTGACGCTGGCCCCGGCGAGGGTCAGCGAGCTTTGCATGATGACCTGCACCCCCGGCTGCTGTTGCAGCAGCAAGGGGAGCGCGGTGAGCCCGTCCATGTCGGGCATCTCCACGTCGAGCAGGATGACGTCGACCGGGGTGTGGGCGAGGGCCGCCAGGGCCTGACGCCCGGTCGTCGCGGTGGTGACGATCCGCATGTCGGCGGCCGCGTCCACCATCCGGCCGACCGCGCCGCGGACGACGGCGCTGTCATCGACCAGCATGACGCGAATCGGGGCGACGGTCACGGATGGACTCCGCACCCGGCGAGCTTGCCCCCGATGATCTCGGCGTCAAAGGGCTTCATGATGTACTCGCTGGCCCCGAGGCCCAGTGCGGCCTGGATCTTGTCGAACGTGTTGTGCGTGGTGCACATGATCACGGGCGGCTGCGCGAGGTCACGGCGCGCCCGCAAGGCACCGAGGAAGCCGAGGCCATCGAGGTTCGGCATGTCGATGTCGCACAGGACGGCATCGAAGGAAGCTGCTTCGCATTGTTGGAGTCCGATGGCCCCGTCGCCGGCTTCCTCGACATGGTAGCCCATCGGTTCCAGGATGCGGCGGATCGCCTTGCGGATCGCGCCAGAGTCGTCGACGACGAGGATGCGTTTCACGTCGGCCTCGGGGGTGGTGTGCCGGACACGATGTCGTCGGCAGGTTCTCCCGTGGTAGTATCGGCGCGTGCATGCACGCGCTGCAGCGTCAGCGCGTCGGGAGCGACACCGGGATGGCGGGCGGCGCCTCGCGGGCGAGCGCACGCGCCAGGCGCCGCAGCACGACCCAGCTAACGAGCGACAACGCGGCCGCCAGCACCCCGACCGCGAGGAAGATCGCGCGATACGCCGGCACGCCATCGGCGCCGCGCGTGAACGTCACCAGGAGCCCGCCGACGATCGGTCCCGTCAGGAATCCCAGGGACCCCGCGACCTGGAAGGCCCCGAACAACCCCTCGCCGTGCCCGCGCGAGGCGAGCTCGGAGATCAACACCAGGTTGGGCGCAAACATCAGCGCACTGAACACGCCCGACGCCAGCATGAGGTAGGGCAACCACGCCGCGCTCACCAACCCGTACGCCCCGAACGTGAGGCCAAACAACACGTTGCCAATGAGCAGCGGGGCAAACCACCCCACCCGATCCGCCAGGCGCCCCGCCGGGTAGCAGAGGAGCGCGAACGGCACCATGAACAACGCCACCAGGGCCCCCCGCTGCGGGGCGCTGAGCCCGATCACGTTGGTGAGGTACAGCGTGAAGGTCGAGACATAGATGCCGATGGAGAACCGGTCGAGGAACCCGTACGCAAGCGGGATCCAGGTCGCGAGGGCGCTGCGCCGCCAGGCATACCGCGACCCAGTGGCCATCTCACCCAGCGGCATCGCGGTCAGGCGCACCACCACCGCCGCCAACACCAGCAACACGGCCCCGGTGAGGTACGTCGTCCGCACCCCGATCTCCACCAGGCGCCCACCCAGGGGCGAGCCGATCGCCACCCCGATCATGATGGCCGTCGCGAGTGCGCCTAACGAACGCCCCCGTCCCTCCCCGCTGGACCGGTTGCTCGCCACCATCAGGAGCGTGATCGCCGGCAGGTGCACCGCCCCATCCACCACCCGGAACGCGTAGAGCGCGGCGAGACCGGGCGCAAACGCCATCCCCACGAAGGCCGCCGCGTCCACCAGGAGGGCCCCCATCGCCCACCGCTTCACGGCCCCCGGATCGCGCCGCAGGGCGCGCATCACGAGCGGCACCGTGATCATCCCCGCCAGCATGTTCACCGTCATGAAGGCGTGGGCGTCACCCTCGGTCCCCCCGTGCGCCACCACGACCAACTCATGCAGCCCGGGGACGAGCAGCGTCACCGGGACAAGGCACAAGAAGGTCGCGAGCGCGAGCCGCGCGCGGGGGGAGGTGGGGATCACCGGGGAGACGGGATGCACTGGGCAGGGAGGGCCGGCCCCGGCGGGTGCCGGGACCGGTGGCATAGCCTATACGGCAACGCCGGTCACGAAGGTTCCTAGAAAGCTCGCATCTTGTCGAGAAACTGCGCAACGGCGCTGGCGAGGCGTTCGGCCTCCGTGGAGAGCTGCCCCGCGGCGACCTTGATCCCCTCCGCCGTCCGCCCGGACTCCGAGGCGGCCTGCGTGACCGACGTGATGTTGTAGCTCACGTCCGAGGTGCCCCGCGCGGCCTCGCTGACATTGCGCGAGATCTCGCTCGTCGCCGCATTCTGCTCCTCCACGGCTCCCGCGATCGTCGTCGAGATGTCGTTGATCTTGTCGATCACGGTCGCGATCTCCCTGATCGCCTGGACGGCCACCCCGGTATCGTGCTGCACCCCGGCGATCTTGGTCCCGATCTCCTCGGTCGCCTTCGCGGTCTGGCGCGCCAGCTCCTTCACCTCGTTCGCGACGACCGCAAATCCCTTCCCCGCCTCCCCGGCCCGCGCGGCCTCGATGGTGGCGTTGAGGGCCAGCAGGTTGGTCTGCTGCGCAATCGACGTGATCACCTTCACGACCTGGCCGATCTCCTGGCTGGATTGGCCGAGCTTGGCCATCGTGTCCGTGGTGGACGCGGCCTGCTTCACCGCGACCTGCGAGATCTGCGACGCCTCCTGGACGCGCGAGGCAATCTCGCGGATGCTCGCCGTGAGCTGCTCGGCCGAGGCAGCGACCGTCTGCACGTTCCGCGTCGCCTGCTCGGACGCCGCCGCCACGACCTGCGACTGCCGCGTGGTCTCCTCCGCCGCCGCCGCCATGCTCTGCGACGAGGCCTCGAGCTCGGTCGACGACGACGAGACGATGTTCACCACGGCCTGCACGTCGCGCTCGAAATCGTCCGCCAGCGCCACGCGATCGGTCACGACGGACCAGGTGACCATGGCCCCGATGTACTGCCGGTTCGCATCGAAGATGGGCACCACGTTCAGGTCGAGCGTCTCCGGCCCCAGCTTGATCTTCGCCTGGCGCGGCAGGTTCTTGTCCGACGACAGGATCTGGCGCTGGTGTTCCGGCCGCTTGTGGAAGATGTCGATCTTCTGCCCCAGGAGCTGGTCCACCGGCACCGGCAGGTACTGCTGCAACTTGCGCAACGTCTGGATCGAGGCCGGATTGACATAAACCAGCGTGAGGTCACGATCCGCCATCATCACGTTGATGTTGACGTTGTCCATCATGTTCTGCAGTCGCAGGGCGTCGTTGCGCGCCTTCTCGCGATCGGTGACGTCTTCCCAGTTGACGATGTAGGCCTCGATGGCGCCGTCGCGCACCACCGCGTTCACGTTCAGGTCGAGCTTGCGGGGCCCCACCGTGATCACCCGGTTGTACGGCAGGTTCCGGGGATCCGCGAGGACCCCACGCACGCGCTGGCGCAGCTCGCCGGGGTGGAAGCGATCAATCGACCCTCCCACCAGGTCGTTCACGCCGATGCCGTACAGCTGGCGCACCACGTCCTCCATGGAGCGCAGGGTGGCCTCGGCCTTCTTGTTCATGTACACCAGGTTCAGCTGGGCATCCGCGACAAAGATGTTCGTGCCCAGGCCGTCCAGTGCGCTGTAGAGCATGCGGCCGTCCCGCAGGATCGGGGACTCGACCGGGGTGGGGAACGAGGCGAGCACGGGGGCGGCGGCGGAGGCGCGCGGGCGACGAGTGGCGGTGCTGGACATGGGAGGATTGGCGCGAGGAGTGACAGGGGAGACGGTCTGTGCGCCCGCGATGGCGTGGCGCGCAACAAGGGTGTAGGC
>JAEUJL010000430.1 GCA_016794835.1 Gemmatimonadota bacterium
CGCGCGGGGCGACGGCGCTCACCTGGCGCATGGTCGTGGTGATGATGACCGTGGTGACCCTCGCGGCGCTCCTCCCCACCGGATGGCGCGCCTGGGTGCTGCCGGAAGTGCTGGTGGCCCCACTCCAATCATTGGTTGCCGCGGCCCCGGGTGCCGTGACGCCGACCAGCTGGCCGCAGGGGGTCGTCCTGGTGTGGGCGATCGGCGCCCTGGTGATGCTCGCGCGGTGGATCCGGGCCCAGCTCGCGCTTGCGGTGCTGCTCCGCGATGCCGTTGCCTGCAGCGACCTGCGCTGGAGGCGCGCCGCGGTCCGCGCGGCCCAGGTGGTCCCCACCGCGCGACCGGTGCGGCTCCTCGTCTCGCGACGCGTGCGCGTCCCGATGGCCGCGGGGTGGTGGCATCCCGTGATGGTGGTGCCGGCCGGGCTCGATCAGCTCACGCCGGAGGAGCGCCTGGCGGTCCTCGTCCACGAACGCGCGCACATCGCCTCCGGCGATCCGTGGGTCTCGCTGCTGCTTCGGATCCTTGGGGTCGTCGGCTGGTTCCACCCGGCCGTCTGGATGGCAACCCGGCAGGCCGGCGCGAGTGCCGAAGGCGCCGCCGACGAGTGG
The DNA here is from genome assembly GCA_016794835.1 of Gemmatimonadota bacterium. Taxonomy (GTDB): domain Bacteria; phylum Gemmatimonadota; class Gemmatimonadetes; order Gemmatimonadales; family Gemmatimonadaceae; genus RBC101. Next base: position 612 of record JAEUJL010000430.1, read on the forward strand.
GTGCTCGCCGCCGGCGTTCGCCCGTCCACGTACGCGTCGCTGCTTGGGCTGCGCTCATGGCCGCAACCAGGCCAGGTCGCGCTGGGGCTCGGCGGTCGTGGTGCACTCCGACAGCGACTCCGGTGGATCACCTCCGGGGTCGCGACGCCGCGCCCCCGCCTGCGCCGCCAGCGGCTTGCCATGGCCGTGGCCGGCCTGCTCGCTGCCCCGTTAGGCACCGTGCAGCTGGCCCCGACGCGTGGTGCCCTGGATGGGATGATGCAACGCGACCGCTGGGAGTCCCGCGCCTTCGCCGTGACCCGCCTCGCGCTGCGTGCCGATACGGTGGCCGTGGCGCAGGCGGCCGCTGTGTCCGATCCGAGCCCGCAGGTGCGTGCGGCGGCTCGGGCCGCGTTGGCGCGCGCCGGCCAATGACACCGAATTCCCCTGAACCCATCGCGTCCGTGCACTCATGAGAGACAAGATTTTCTCCCCGGTCGTCGCCGCCCTCGTGCTGCTGGGCGGGTTCGCCGACCTGGTGCGCGGCGGGATTCACCTCGCGCCGATCCTGCTCACCCTCGCCTACTGCGTCCTCATCCCGGGGGCCATCCTTGGCGCGCGCGCGCTCCGCGGCGAGCCGGGTGACCATCCCTATCGGGCCGCGGCGGTGGCCGGGATTGGCGTCTTCGGGCTCTACCTCCTCACCCTGGCCCCGTCCACCGCGATGTGGGACACGAGCGAGTACCTCGCCGCCGCGTGGACCTTCGGGCTGCCGCATCCGCCAGGCAACCCGATGTTTGTCATCCTCGGGCGCACCGTGGCACTGCTGCCGATTGCGCCGAGCGTGGCGATGCGGATCAACCTGCTCGCTGCCGCCGCCAGCGCCGCCTCGGCGGCCATCTGGTTCCTGGTCGTCGCCCGCGCCGTGCGTCCCTGGGCCCCGGATCGCCGGGTCACCTGGCTGATCGGTGGCCTTGGGGCGCTCATTGGCGCGACCGCCTTCACCGTCTGGAACCAGTCGGTCGTCAACGAGAAGGTGTACACGGTGTCGCTGGTCGGGATGGCGGTATGCTCGTGGCTCATGCTGCGCTGGAGCGAGAATCCCGAGGCCCCGCGCGCGAACCGATACCTGGTGCTGGTCGCCTACCTCGCGGGGCTTGGCTATGCCAACCACATGGCCGGGATGCTCCCCGTTCCGGCCGCGGCGGTGCTCGTCCTGTGGCGTCGTCCCGCGACCTTGCTGCGCTGGCGCGTGCTGGTGGCGTGCATTGGCGCGCTGATCCTCGGGCTCACGCCGTTCGCCACCCAGCCGATCCGCGCGGCCCACCAGCCCGCGCTCAACGAAGGGGAGCCCACCGCGTGTCGCCAGGGCTTCCAGTGGTCGTGCACGCTGAGCAAGGGCACCTGGGACGCGTTCAGCTACAACCTCAATCGTGAGCAATACGGCAAGCCGGACCTGAGCATCCGCCAGGCCCCGTTCGGTGCACAGGTCGGGATGTGGTGGCTCTACTTCAAGTGGCAGTGGTTCCGCGACTCGGCCGGCACGCAGCCGGTGGTGCAGGGGGTGCTGGCGGCGTTGTTCCTCGTCCTCGGGCTGGCCGGTGCCCGCGAACATCGGCGGCACGATCCCGTCGGCTTTGCCTTCTTCGGCCCGCTGGTCGCGACGCTGACCGTCGTGCTGATCTACTACCTGAACTTCAAGTACGGGGCGTCCCAGTCGCCAGGCCTCGATGTGCCGCGCGAGGTCCGCGACCGCGACTACTTCTACTTGTGGAGCTTCTCGGCCTGGGGGCCGTGGGTGGCGCTCGGCCTGGCGAGTGTGTGGCGCGCCTTGAGTGGTGCCGAGTTGCGTCGGGCGGCGGTCGCTGCCCCGGTGCTCGCGATCGGCGTGCTCCCGCTGGGGCTCAACTGGCGCGATGCCTCGCGCGCGGGAGACTACACCACCGTTGCCTTTGCGCGGGACCTGCTCAACTCGGTCGAGCCGTACGGCATCCTGATCACCGCCGGCGACAACGATACCTTCCCGTTGTGGTATGCCCAGGAGGTCGAGGGCATTCGTCGTGATGTCACGGTGGGCGTCTTGTCGCTGATGAACACCGACTGGTTTGCGCGCGGACTCACGCGGCGGCCGGTCTTCCCGTACGACTCGGTGGCTGGTCCAGCGGCCTATCGCGGGCGGCCGTGGCCTGTGCCAACCACGCCAGCGTTGGGACTCACCCTGGGGCAGGTGGACAGCCTGGTGCAGCTGCAGCCGGTGCGCGAGGCGATCACCTTCCAGCACAACACCATCCAGGCGCGGATCGACCCGCGCAACCTGCTGCAGGTGTCGGGGGTGCCCGTCCTCGAGCGCTCCGACCTGATCTTCTTCCGGATGATCATGGACAACTGGCCGCAGCGTCCCATCTATGTGAGTCGCACGACCGGCGACTACGCGCAGCGCCTCGGGCTTGGCAACCACGTGATTGGCCAGGGGCTGGCGCGCAAGCTCGTGGGCACGGTGGCGCCGTCCAGCAACCTGATCATGGTGGAAGGGAGCGGCTGGCTGGACATCGAGCGGTCGGCGTCGTTGTGGAAGGAGTTCCGCGGACCGCAGGCGCTGGTGGACTA
>JAEUJL010000471.1 GCA_016794835.1 Gemmatimonadota bacterium
GACGCGCGTGAGGGTCAGCGGTGGCGGATTCCCCGCCTCCCGCCAGGCCTGCGCCACCGGGGCTTCCTTCCGCAGCTGCTCCATCCCGAGGCGCTCCACCACCACCAGCACGTTCAGGTCGGAGTGCTTCTCGATATGCTCGCCGCGTGCCGCCGAGCCGTAGAGCACGACCGCCACGAGGTCGGTGCCGTACACCGCCCGCAGCTGATCGATCAGGGTGTTCAATGTCATCTTTGCCATGGTCACCAACTCCCGCCAGAGCCGCCGCCGCTGAATCCGCCACCGCCACCGAATCCACCAAACCCGCCTCCACCGCCGCCACCACCAAAGCCGCCGCCGCCCCAGCTCACGTGTACCCCGCCGCGCCGCCCGGATTGCACGGCCTCCGCGGCCAGGGCGTAAAGACATCCGCGCCGCCCCCCGCCGTAGCGACTCGCCTTTCCGGCGGCGGACAGCACCACGAGAAGCACCACAAACAGGATCAGGAGCAGTTCCGGCGGAAAGTCCCCGGCGGACCCGCCCCGCGGCGAGAAACGCGCATCAACCAGCGCGCTATCCAGCGCAAAGCCGAATTCGCCCGCATAGCGTTGCGCGATACGCGTCGTGATCAGCTCGAGCGCGCTCGAATAGTCCTGCTGCTGGAAGAACGGAATCGCCTCGCGACGGATGTCACCCGCCGTGCCATCGGTGATGAACCCCTCGGCCCCCTGCCCCGTCGCGATGAACACCTGGCCGCGGCCGTCCGACGCGGTCTCCTTGGGTACGACCAGGACCACCACCCCGGCGTTGCGGGCCCGGTCCCCGATGTCGGCCGCCTCGCCGAGCTTCCACTCCCGGCCGATCCGCAGCGCGACATCTCCGGCCTCGGCCCCGCGGATGTCCGGCATGGTGACGACCACGATCTCGCCACCGGAGCTGGCCTTGACCGCGAAGATCAGCCGGTTGATCCGGTCGACGGTCGCCGGCTGCAGGACGCCGGCGGCGTCGACCACCATGTCGGCCCGGTCGGCGGCGAACCCCCGCGGTGGCGAGGGGATCTGCACGTCCTGCAGGAAGAGCGAAACGCCGAGGAGGAGGACCAGCGACAACGGTGTGGGGAAGGTTGGGTGGTACTACGGGAGTCTAAGCAGAATGGTGACGCCCGGGAGTCACTACTTTCTGGAGGTTTCTGTGCGGAAATTCTCCGTGCCCCATCCGCACTCCCTCAGGCCCCTGCCGTCCGTCAACGACACTGGGCCCCGGCTTTCGCCGGGGCGCTTGAATCCCGCCTTTCGTGGGGGCGCGGAGAATCCGAGCTTTCCGCGCGTTCTCCTCGCTCGAATCTCCTCTCATCCGAAGTCCCGTCAGCCGTCTGCTCTACGCTGTCTGCCGTCTACCGTCTGCCGTCTGCTGCCTGATTCACGCCGTCTGATTCACGCCGTCCGTCCCCCACTTCCCGCTCGCCCGTGCGCCGAACCGTCGCCCTCCTCCTGCTCCTCGCCTCGGCACCACTCGCCGCCCAGGGCAAGGCGATCGACCCCCGCGTCACCCGCGC
>JAEUJL010000483.1 GCA_016794835.1 Gemmatimonadota bacterium
GTGGTCGCCCTGTGGCCCACGGTGAGTCCCGGCGCCCTGATCGTCGTCCTCGGGTGCACCGGGTGGTTCGGCATCGCACGACTGGCCCGTACGGAGGCGCTGGCAATCCGCGGGCGTGAGTTCACGTCGGCGGCCGTCGCCCTCGGGGTGTCGTGGCCGGTGTTGGTGCGGCGACACATCCTGCCCCACGCACTGGGGCCGGTCCTTGTCGCCACGACGATTGCCGTGGGACAAGTGGTGGTCATCGAGGCGGGGCTCTTCTTCCTCGGCGTCGTCCCGGACGTTCCCGCGAGCTGGGGCAGCATCATCCACGACGGGCGTGATGCGCCGATGGCCCGCTGGTGGCTGACGGTCGTCCCGGGCGCCTTCCTCGTGGCACTCTCGCTGGCCGTGAATACCATCGCGGGCCGCTTGCGGAGCGCGATCAACCCGCGCCAGCTTCACGGCCGATGACCACCCCCGATTCCGCGCGCGCCCTGCTCCGCGTGGAGAACCTCCGCACCTGGTTCCACACGCGCGACGGCGTCGCGCGCGCCGTGGACGGCGTGTCGTTCGACGTCTTCCCGGGCGAGACGTTGTGCGTCGTCGGCGAGTCGGGGAGCGGAAAGTCGGTGACCGCCCTGTCGCTCCTCCGCCTGGTCGACCCGCCCGGACGCATCGAGGCCGGATCGCGCATCCTGTTCGAGGGGCGCGACCTGATGACCGCGAGCGAGGAGGAGGTCCGTCGCCTCCGTGGCAACCGCATCGCCATGGTCTTCCAGGAGCCGATGTCCGCGCTCAACCCGGTCTTCACCGTGGGTGACCAGGTGGCCGAGGTGGCGCGGATCCATGACGGTGCCGGTCGCCGGGCCGCGTGGGACCGCGCCGTGGAGATGTTGTCGCTGGTTGGAATCCCCGACCCCGCGCAGCGCGCCCGACAGTACCCGCATGAGATGTCCGGCGGGATGCGCCAGCGGGTGCTGATCGCGATGGCGCTGGTGATGAACCCCGCGCTCCTGATTGCCGACGAACCGACCACGGCGCTCGACGTCACCATCCAGGCCCAAATCCTCGAGTTGCTCGCTTCGGTGCAGCAGCGCTTCGGCACCGCGATCATCCTCATCACGCACGACCTCGGCGTGGTGGCCGAAGCGGCGGACCGCGTGCTGGTCATGTACGGCGGGCAGGTGGTGGAACGTGCCGCGGTACGGGAGCTCTTTGCGCAACCGCAACATCCGTACACGCAGGGGCTGCTGCGCGCGATGCCGCGCGTCGGGCAGGGGCGCGATCGCTTGCTGACCATTCCCGGCACCGTGCCCTCGCCGACGGCGTGGCCCTCCGGCTGCCGCTTTAGGGACCGGTGCGCGCTCGCCTTCGACCGCTGCGCCACCGAGGCCCCTGAGCTGGCCGGGCCCACCGCGGCGCACGCCGCGCGCTGCCACGTGGCCGGCACGCCGCTCCCGGCCGGGGTCCCCGCATGACCGCGCCCCTGCTGAGCGTGCGCAACCTGGCCGTCCACTTCCCGGTGCGCTCCGGGTTGTTTGGGCGGGTGACGGGAGCCGTCCGGGCCGTGGACGGGGTCTCGTTCGACATCCACCCCGGAGAGACGTTAGGCATCGTCGGGGAGTCGGGATGTGGCAAGACCACCATGGGCCGCGCCATCCTGCGCCTCATCGAGCCCACCGCCGGGTCGATCCACTTCGACGGGGTCGACTTCCGTGCCCTGCGCGGCCAGGCCCTGCGCGCGATGCGGCGGCACCTGCAGATCATCTTCCAGGATCCCTTCTCGTCGCTCAACCCGCGACTCACGATCGGGACGACCATCAAGGAAGGGCTGCTCGTCCATCGCATCGCCGAGGGAGCGGCCGCCGACCAGCGCGTGGCCCAGCTCCTCGACGAGGTCGGCCTGCAACCCGCGTACGCGTCCCGGTATCCCCACGAGTTCTCCGGCGGCCAGCGCCAGCGCGTCGGCATTGCCCGGGCCCTCGCCGTCGAGCCGCGCCTCATTGTCTGCGACGAGCCGGTGTCCGCCCTCGACGTCTCGGTGCAGGCCCAGGTCATCAACCTGCTGCAGGACCTGCAGAAACGACGCGGCCTGGCCTACCTGTTCATTGCGCATGACCTCTCGGTCGTCGAGCACATGGCCAACCGGGTCGGCGTGATGTACCTCGGCCGGTTCATGGAGCTCGCCCAGGCGGACGCGTTGTATCGCGAGCCGCTGATGCCGTACACGCAGGCATTGCTCTCGGCGATTCCCGTCCCCGACCCCGAGCGCAAGCGCAACCGGATCGTCCTCGCCGGCGACCCGCCCTCGCCCGCCAACCCACCGGGCGGGTGCGTCTTTCATCCCCGCTGCCACCA
>JAEUJL010000486.1 GCA_016794835.1 Gemmatimonadota bacterium
GCGGGACGGCGGTCGTCCACCCCACAAAGCGAACGAGGGGGCTCCCGTCGCCGGTCGCCCCCTCTGCATCCGCCCAGCTTGCTGCGATCAGGCGCAGCTCACCAGGTACCCCGAGAAGTGCCAGATGTCGAAGACCACCCAGGTCCCATCGATACGCGCCGGCATCTGCTCCGCGACCGCGGCCTTGCGGCCCTTCGCGTCGATCTTGCTGGCATCGGTGAAGTACCCGCCACGAACCGTTTGACCCCAACCGATGCTCGTCGTGAGCACGCTCTGGCGGAACTTCAGTGGTGCCTTGAAGGTGATCCCGTGCGGGGCGAACTCGTACGCGACGGTCGATCCGGGGATCGCGGTCACCCCGAAGTTCACGTCCTTGTCCACCGCGCCCGCGGGGACCACCAGCTCAAACCCGGTCTCGGGGATTCGGATCACTCCGCCGTTCACCCCGATCGTCGCCTTGACCGTGACCGCCTGGCGGAGGGGCCGCAAGTGACCAGCGGTCCGAACCGTGGCTTCGGTCGCCGCCCTCGTCGTTGCGGTCAGCGTCCCGAGGACTGCATGGGCCTCGTCCGGGGCGAGCACGGGGGCCGTCGCGTCCGTGCCGCATGCCGCCGTGAAGGCCAGCCCGGCGAGGACTGCCACGCGCCGGACCGTCGTGAGAAAGTTGTGTCGCATGAGCGTTCCCCGGGCCGTGTGTTGGTGGCGGGCTTACGCCCAGACGTTGTAGCCGGAGAAGTGGCGGATGATGCGGAACAGGTACCCGGTGATGGGATCGCGCTGCGTCGCCAGCGTCGCATCGGACGCGGCCTCGTTCACGCAGCCGCTGCCCGAGCAGTAGTCCACGCGACCCCAGCTGCTCATCGCCGCGTTGGAGTCGCGGAGGTAGATCGCCGGGAGCTGGTTGTTGAAGTTCTTGTAGAAGCGAATCGAGTTCGCAAAGTCGATCTGCGGGCGGCCCTGGGCGTCCGTCCACACGGTCGCGGTGATCGTGATCGGCGAGGTCAGCTTGGGGCAGCTGTTGAGCCAGGTGTTCGGTCCGTACCCGCTGACCGCCGGGTCGCAGATCGTGTACCGCGGGAACGCCACCATCTGCGACCCCATCACATACGTCGCATCCATGGTCGGATTGTACGTGAACTGGTACGTCACCGCGTTGGCCGGGTACGACATGGACGCCATCGTGCCGTGGGCGCCAACCACCGGGGCCTCGACTTGCTCGGCGACGATGGCCTGCTGCGCGGCGACGCTGGGCATCGCGGGCATCGCGAGTTCGTCCGCCTGGACCGCCGTCGTGACTGCATCAGAGGAGCAGGCGGCGAGGACCAACATGGCGCCGAGGGCCGCGAGCTTGGGAAGGTGCCGGTGAATACGCATGGGATGCTGTGTATGGCTGAAGGGTCTGCCTCGTGGTAAGGCAGGACGTGGGCCACGTCACACTCCGCGTGCGACCCCACATACCATCGGCAGCATTCGCCGCGCACGAGTTGGCAGTTCTCGCCCACGTCGGGCAGATCGTCCGCAGCCCCGGCGCGTGAACCGGTCAGCATGATCGACTGGGCCCAACCACCCGCCCGACCGTCGGGGGCGGGTCCCTGGCCGGCAGCCTTGCAGCCTGCAGGTCGTCTTGCAAAGTGACGCGGGACACAAAACGAAGAGCCCCGGCCGATGGGCCGGGGCTCTCCGAGGATGCGAACGCCAGGAACGGTCAGGACACCGTCTTG
>JAEUJL010000522.1 GCA_016794835.1 Gemmatimonadota bacterium
ATTGCATGGCGCTCGATGACCAGGGCGTCCTCGACCCGCAGCGGACGGCCGGCATCAAGGTTGTAGTAGTCGGTCTGGGCACGCACGGGACCGGCGACCGCGCCCAGGAGGGCAAGCGCGAGCGCCGGGGCCATGAGGCCCACAGGGCTGGACATGTTGTGTGTAGTTGGGGATGAACGGACAGGCGGCCGCACCCAGGCGGCCAGGCAGGCTGTGCGTTATCCCCTCGGCGGCGGCAATTCCGGCACCCGCACGACCGACCGCGGATCGCCCACGATCAGGTCCACGCGACGCGCGGCCCGGGCCTTCTCGGTCGCCGCGGCCCGGGGCACCTCCACCATCAGCACCGTGCACGCCGGCGCGGTCATGCACGCGGACGCGTCATGGGGCCGATCGTCCTGCGGCGGCGCCTCATGGTGATGGGCGGACGGGACCGACGACGCCTGCGGGGCATTCCCCCCGTCACGACACGGCAACGCCCACCCCCCCAGCAGGACTTGCAGGAGGAGGGCAACACTCAGGGCCGTGCCACTGCGACGGAAGCTCACGACCGAATCCTCGCCACCCGGTGACCGCGGCGCAATGGCTTCGCCCCGCGCGTCGACTCAGCGGACATGCTTGTACATCAGGTCGATCAGTTCGTCGTACATCGGCTCGGCGTCTCCCGCCCGAATGGCGGCGGTGGCGCAGTGCTTGAGGTGATTGCGCATCAACTCGCGGCCCACCGCGCGCAGGGCCTCCTGCACCGACGACACCTGGGTCAGTATGTCGGCGCAGTACCGCTCATCCTCGACCATCCGCTGCAACCCGCGCACCTGGCCCTCGATGCGCTTGAGCCGCCGCAGGTTGCGCGCCTTCACCTCGGGGTCCACCCCGACCGCGTGTCGTTCGGTCGCTGGGGGCGTGGCACAGCCACAGGTCGCGGCGGGGCGGTTCACGAGGAGACCGGGGCAAAGCGCCGGAGTCGAAGGGAGTTGGACACAACGCTCACCGAGCTGAACGCCATCGCCGCACTCGCCAGGATGGGACTGAGCAACAGCCCGAAGGCCGGGTACAGCACACCAGCTGCCACGGGAATCCCCACCACGTTGTAGATGAACGCCCAGAACAGGTTCTGGCGGGTGATGCGCAGCGTGTGCCGCGCGAGGGCGAGGGTGTCGACGACCGTGCGGGGGTCCCCGCGCATCAGGGCGACGTCCGCCGCCTCGACGGCGACGTCGGCCCCGGTGCCTAACGCGATACCCACGTCGGCCTGGGCCAGGGCCGGCCCGTCGTTGATCCCGTCGCCCACCATGGCGACCACGCGGCCCGTCGCCTGCAGCTCACGAATCGCCTGCACCTTCCCCTCGGGCCGCACCCCGCCCAGCGCCCGCGGGATGCCCAGCGCCGCCGCCACCGCATCCGCCGTCGCCTGCACGTCGCCCGACAGCAACACCACCTCCACGCCACGGGCGCGCAACGCGGCCACGGCGGGGGCGCTTTCCTCCTTTGGAGCGTCCGCCAGCGCGAGGGCACCGGCCCACTGGCCATCGATCGCGACCAGCACCGGCGTCCAGGCCCGGGCCGTCCAATCCTGCGCGACCGCGGTGGGGATGCTGCCCACGATCCCCTCGCGGTGCAGCATCGCCGCGTTGCCCACGACCACCGACCGACCGCCCACGCGCCCCCGCACCCCCTCGCCGGTCACCGACGAGAACTCCTCCACCATCGCGTCAGCCCCCACCGCACCACGCACCACCGCCGCGGCCAGGGGATGCTCCGACAATGCCTCCACCGACGCCGCCAAGCGCCGCACCTCGGCGGCGTCCCACCCGGCGGCCACCTCCGTCGCGACCACGGCAGGTGCCCCCCGCGTCAACGTCCCGGTCTTGTCGAACACCACCGTGTCCACGCGAGAAGCCCGCTCCAGCGCATCACCACCCTTCACTAGCGCGCCGAACTGCGCCGCGCGTCCCGTCGCGACCATCACCGCCGTGGGAACGGCGAGGCCCATGGCGCATGGGCAGGCGATGATCAGCACGGCGAGCGCCGCCGCCGTCGCGCGGACCACGCCGCCCGCCGGGTCCAGCATCCACCATGCCGCAAAGGTCACCACGGACAGCACGAGCACACTCGGCACGAACACGGCGCTCACCCGATCGGCGAGTCGCTGGATCGGCGCGCGGGACGATTGCGCCTCGCGCATCATCGCCACGATGCGCGCGAGGACCGACGCCTCGCCCAGCGTGGTGGCGCGAATGACCAGCGCGCCGGTGCGATTCACCGTGCCACCGGCCACCGCATCACCCGCGTGCTTGGCCACCGGGATCGGCTCGCCGGTGAGCATCGCCTCGTCGACCGCGCTCTCCCCGCGCACCACGACCCCGTCCACCGCCACCCGCTCGCCGGGCCGCACCACGACCTCGTCCCCACCCCGCACCTCCGCGACCGGCACCTCGCGCTCCACGCCATCGCGCACCACGCGGGCGACCGCGGGCTGGAGGTCGACGAGGGCGCGAATCGCCGACGACGTCTCGCGCTTCGCGCGGGCCTCCAGGGCATGCCCCACCTGGACGAGCGCGATGATGATGATCACCGCCTCGTAGTACACATCGGGGGCCAGGCCGCGGCGCAGGAACAGCTGCGGCCACACCGTCGCGACCACGGAATACAGGAAGGCGGCGCCCGTGCCTAACGCGACGAGGGTGTTCATGTCCGTCGCCCCATGCCGGAGCCCCTGCCACGCCCGCACATAGAACCCCCGCCCGGCCGTGAGCATCACCGCCGCGGTCACCACGAGCAGCGTCCACGACACCACGGTCGTCGGCAGCGCGTACAGCCATGGCACCACGCCCCGCACGACGGGGTCGATGACCCGCATCGACCATCGCATGAACGGGTCGGTCACCTGGTGTGCGGCGTGGGCCGCCATCACCGGCATCGAGAGCACCATCGCCACGATCCCGGCGGCGAGGGCCGCGCCCGCTTCACGAACCAGCCGACGGTAGTCCTGGTCGAGGGCCGCGTCCTGCGCGACCTGCGCCCGCGCCGCGGTTTCCTCCTCACGGGGCAGGCTGGCCTCGTACCCGGTCGCCCGGATACGCTCCACCAGCGCGACGGCCGTCACCTGCGCGGGGTCAAAGGTCACCGCCGCACTGTGGGTCATCAGGTTGACGTTCGCCGCAGCCACCCCGGGGGTCTTCTCCAGGGTGCGTTGCACCCGCGCCGAGCACGCCGCGCAGGTCATCCCCCCGACGGGAAGCACCACTTTCGCCTGGTCAGCGGCGGGCTCCACCGTGGTCGCCATACGGGTTACGTGCGCTCCTCGGCGCTGTAGCCCGCGTCCGCGAGCGCGTCCACCAGCACGCCGACGGGCACCGCATCGTCCACCTGCACTTCGGCCGCACCGATCTCCACCTTGCGCACGCTGGCGCCAGGGACGGCACGCAACGCCTGGTCCACCGCACGCACGCAGTGGCCGCAGCTCATTCCTTCGACCTTCAAGACGACGTCCTTCATGGGGGCCTCCGATACCGGGTGGGGGTATTCTGCCAAACCAACCCCGGATGCAACAGGGGAGTTCCCCCCACGCCGGCCCCTCCCGGGCTCCCTACACGAGCCCCTCGCGCTTGAGGGCGTCCATCACGGCGTGGCGCACCCCCTCCGGCATCTGGCCAGCATGGCGACAGCGCCCGAGCGCTGACAGGAACCCCTGCGCGAACTCCGCGTGGGGCAGGCAGTGCGCACAGTTGGCCAGGTGCTCCTTGACCATCTCGTAGCGCTCCTCGGTCAGTTCCTCATCGAGGTAGTCCCACAGCTGGGCCATCGCCGTGGTGCAATCGCAGGTCGGTTTGCTCATGATACGGGCTCCCTGGCCACCGTGGTGAATCCCGCATCGCGCGCGTAGTCTGCCAGGCGCTCCTGCAGCTGCCGCCGCGCGCGAAAGAGGCGCGACCGGACCGTTCCGATCGGCACTCCGAGGATTTCCGAGGCCTCCTCGTACGAGTTCCCCTCCACGTCCACCACCACGACTGCAGACCGGAACGGCTCATTGAGCTGGCCGATCGCGTCGGCCAGCGCCGGGGCCAGGTCCATGCGCGCGAGACGATCCGCCGTGCCATCCCCGACCATCCGGGCATGGTGCATCACGCTGCCGAGCGCATCCTGGTCCCCGCCGGTGAGGTCCTCGAGCGACATCGTGCCGCGTTCGCGCTCCAGTGATCGGAGGAACGCGTTGCGGCAGATCGTGAACAACCACCGCCGCGCATCGGAGCCCGGCTGGAACGTCTGCCAGGACCGGAAGGCCCGGAGATACGTCTCCTGGACGAGATCCTCGGCCCGGCTGGCGTCCCGCGTCAGCGACATGGCGAAGCGGTAGACGTCTTCCATCCGGGCGAGGACCTCCCGGTCGAACTCCTCTCTCGACATGCGCTTGGTGAAAAGGGGGCCATGCGGAGACCAAGCCATGGGGCCGTGCCGGGGTTCCGCCCCAACCTGTCAGAGATTTACCCCGGTTTCGGGACCACCGCCACGCGCAGTATTGTGCAGCATGGACCTCACCACCCTGCGACGCGACTACGCGATGGCGACCCTCGATGTCGCCGATGTCGATCCGGACCCATTGGCCCAGTTCCGCACCTGGTTCGCGGAGGCACAGCGGGCCGAGCTGCTGGAGCCCAACGCCATGACCCTGGCCACGGCGTCCACGGACGGAACCCCCAGTGCGCGGATCGTCCTGCTCAAGGAAGTGCACCCCCGCGGCTTCACCTTCTTCACCGACTATCGGAGCCACAAGGCCCAGGACCTCGAGGCCAATCCCCGTGCGGCCCTGGTGTTCCTGTGGAAGGAGCTCGAACGCCAGGTGCGCATTGCGGGCACGGTGGAGCGCACCGATGCGGAAGAGTCCACGGCCTACTATGTGTCGCGCCCGCTCGGGAGCCGCGTCGGCGCGTGGGCCTCGGTGCAGAGTAGCGTCCTCTCGGGTCGCGACGAGCTCGACCGCCGCGTGGCCGAGGCCACGGCCCGGTTCGCGGGCGTCGATCCCCCGCGTCCGGACCATTGGGGCGGATATCGCGTGGTCCCGCACCGCATCGAGTTCTGGCAGGGGCGCCCGAGCCGCCTGCACGACCGTGTACGATATGAGCGGGCCGGCGCCGGGTGGCGTCGCGAGCGGCTCTCCCCGTGATCGCGGGGCGCCGGCGGACTACCAGACCCGCTCGGTCGCTTCCACTTCCTCGCGCAGCTTGACGTAACTCGCGTAGCGTTCGGGATGCACCTCGCCGCTAGTCACGCCCTCCCGCACCGCGCAGCCCGGCTCGGAGAGGTGGCGGCAGGTGGAGAACCGGCAGGCGC
>JAEUJL010000539.1 GCA_016794835.1 Gemmatimonadota bacterium
GGGGTGCGTGCGCAGCAAGGGGTATCTCTGGATGGCGAGCCGGCACGACCTGGCGGGGATGTGGTCGATCGCCGGGCAGAACCTGGGGCTGGAGCCGATGGGGTTCTGGGAGGCGGCGATCCTGCGCGACGCCGAGGAGGAACGGGCGGAGAAGGGGCATCATCACCTGCCCGATGGGATCCGAAGGGTCGACTGGGATGCGACTTGGGGCGATCGGCGCCAGGAGCTGGTGTTCATTGGTGTGGGGCTGGATCGCGAGGCGATCACTGCGGCGCTTGACGCGTGCCTCCTGACGGACGAGGAGATGGCGATGGGACCTGCGGGGTGGAGTGCGTTCAGCGACCCGTTCCCGCCGTGGCCCGTCGAGGTGGTCGAGGGCGAGGAGGAGGAGGACGACGACGAAGCCCCCGAGCCCTGGCGGGGATAGCGCCATGTTCGAGGTGATGCGCCAGGCGCTGCGGTACGCGACGCGCGGCCTTCGCCGGGCGCCGGCACACACTGTGGCCTCGGTGCTGACCCTGGGGCTTGGCCTGGCGGCGGCGGCCGGGGTGTACGCGGTGGTGGATGCCCTGCTCCTGCGCACGCCGCCGTTCCCGGCAGCCGAGCGTTTGGTGATCGTGGAGTCGGAACGTGGGGGCACCCGCGGCAAGCTCTCGGCGCTCGACGTGCGGGAGCTCGGGGAGGATGCGCGCACGATCAGCGGGATCGCCTCGTTCCGGATGACCTGGTACACGGCGAACGGGGACGCGGAGCCGGTCGCCTATCGGGCGGCGATGTCGTCCCACAACATCTTCGCGGTATTGGGGACGCCACCGATGCTTGGGGCCGGGTGGCCGGCCTCGGACGACGGGCGGGCGCAGTCCAAGGCGGTGATCAGCGAGCGGCTGTGGCGCACGCGGTATCGCGCCGACCCGTCGATCGTGGGGCGAACGATCCAGCTCGACGTGCACCAGTACGAGGTGCTCGGGGTGATGCCGGCCGGCGTGGACTTTCCGGAGGGAGCGGATGTGTGGCGGCGGGTGCCGGGTGGCGACTTCGAGTCACGGGCCACGCGGACGGCGGGCGCCATCGCCCGCATGCGCCCAGGCGCCACGCTGGCCGACGTGCAGCGGGAGCTGGCGGCCCTGTCCGCCCGGTACGCCCAGGCGTACCCGGAGACCAACGAGGGAATGCGCTTTCGTGCCATCCCGCTGCGTGACGCCTGGATCGGCCCGGTGCGGCCATTCCTCGGTGCGCTGGGGGCGGCGGCCGCGCTCGCGCTGGTGCTCGCGGGGATCAACCTGGCCCACCTCGCCCTGGTGCGCGCCCGGCGTCGCGAGGTGGAGAGTGCCGTCCGCGCGGCGTTAGGCGGCCAGTGGGGGGCGGTGATGGCGGCGCCGATCGCGGAAGGGGTGCTGGTGGGAGTGCTTGGGGGCGTGGTGGGGATCCTCGGGGTGCCGCTGCTGACGCGCGGGATCGAGGCGACCGTCCCGTTCGACCGGCCCCCATGGATGACGATCGAGGTGAATGTGCGGGTGGCGGCGGTGGCGCTGGGTCTGGGAGTGGTGGTGTCGGTGCTGGCCGGGGTGCTGGGCGCACGTGGGGTGCTGCAGCGGGACCTGCTCTCCACCTTGCGCCGTGGCGGAGCGCGCGGGGCGACGACGCGCGGGACCGGGGTCCGCGGCCTGCTGTCGGCCTCACAGGTGGCGATGGGGACGGCGCTTGGCCTTGGGGCCGTCGCGCTGCTCGGGGTCGTTGGGGAGCTGCGCCGCGAGTCGCTCGGCTTTGACGCGCGCGGGGTGATGGCGGTCAAGATCGACCCGCCGTGGACGGCGTACAACACGGTGGCGAACACGGCGCCCTTCTACCGTCGCGTGCTCGACGACTTGCGGCGCACCTCCGGCATTGTCGCCGCGGCGACCAACGACGCCTTGCCGTTCGCGAGCCAGGATCCCTCGCTCTCCGTGCACCGCCAGGTTCCCGTGCTCGAGGGGCAGGATGCGGTGGCGGCCGCCCGCAATCCCCTGGTGAACCTGCAGGTGGTGAGCCCCGGGTACTTCGACGGGATGGGGATTCCGCTGCGCGCGGGCCGCGACCTTGCGCCCGGCGACACGCTGGGGAGCCGGCCGGTGGCGTTGGTGAGCCAACGCGCGGCGCAGTTGCTCTGGCCGGGGCTGGAGCCGCTCGGGCGTCGGGTGGCGTTTGGCCTGTTGGACAACAACTACCGCCCGGCCGCGGGCGGCGCCGATACGGCCACGACCTGGTTCGAGGTGATCGGGATCGTCGGGGACGTGCGCCAGGATGACGTGCGGGCCGAGCCGGCCCCCGACCTGTACGTCTCGCATGAGCAGCAGTTTGCGCCCGAGACGTGGGTCGTGGTGCGGACGCAGGGCCACGTGGCAGACGCGGCGGCCGTGGTGAAGGCGGCCGTGCAGCGCGTCGATCCCTTGCAAGGGATCTTTGACGTGATGCCGCTCGCGGCGCGTGTGGAGCGGAGCTTCTGGCGGCAGCGGCTGGCGGGGCACCTGGTCAGTGTCCTAGCCGGGTTGACGGGGATCCTCGCGGTGGTCGGGGTCTACGGGGTGGCCGCGTTTGCCGTGGCGGGCCAGGAACGCGAGTTCGGGGTGCGCCTGGCGATGGGGGCGCCGCCGCGGCAACTCTTCGTTGGGGTCGTGGGCGACGCGGCGCGCACGGGGGCCGTCGGCGCGGTGGTGGGGGTGGTGATCGCGTTGGTGTTGCTCATGGGCCTGTCCCGTGCCACGGGGATGACGATGGCGCCAGGGGTGGTGGTCGTGGTGCTCGTGGGCCTTGGTGGTGTGGCGGTGTCCGCCGGAGCGGCCGTGGTGCCTGCGGCGCGTGCGTCGCGGACCGACGCGGCGGTCACGCTTCGCGCGGGGTAGTCGGTCGTGATGGACTGGGCGTGCGACGAGCACCCTGCCAGTCCATCAGTCGCGATGTGCATGCCGCGGGGCCAGCGCCCAATCCACATCCGACACCCGCTGCTCCGAGAAGATGACCGGGAAGAAATGGCGCTTCAGCGCCTCGTGGTACGCAGCGACCGAGTCCAGGTAGCGGAGGTACGCCGCCTGGTCCGTGCGCGCGAGGGCGTTGAGCCGCGCGTGCACCGCCGCCGGGGGAAACCACCAGAGGCGGGACTGGCTCCACACCTCCCGCGCCTCCATCACCTCGCGATACCGCTGCGCCACGGCGCGCGCCTGGTCATCCCCACGCTGCTGCATCGCGTAGTACCACCCATTCGAGTAGCGATCCGTCGGGACCACGGCCGTGCGCCATTCCGGATATCGTCGGTAGAACGCTTCCATGACGTCAGCAAGCGGTTCGTCCCACGCGCCGTGGTATCCCTGCCGTTGGGCGACGGTCAGCTCGAGGGCCTCCGGCAGGGGGTACCGTCGACCCGCCGCGACGTTCACGAAGGCAGGTCCCAGCGCGGTGCCGACGATCCAGGCGCCGAGCAGGAGGAGGAGGTTGACCTCCGACGGGCGCCGGAGGGTGGCCACGAGGCCGGCGAGCGCGCTCCACCCGAGGAGGTAGAGGGTCGCGACACCCACCATGCGCCCGAGGGTCTGGTCCACGGGAAGGCCTAACCACGGCAAGGAGACACCGAAGAGCAGCAGGACCGTGGCCCACACCACGCCAGTGCGGAGGACGAGCCGGATCGCGTACAGGCGCACCACGCTCGGGGCCTGGAGGCGCAGCAGCGGCAGCGTGCCCTGTTCCTCGTCGCCGGAGCGGAGGTTCCAGGCGAGGGCGATGAGGAACAGCGGGGCAATCACGACCAGGACGAAGGCCAGGTCGAAGGTGCCAAACGAGGTGAGCAGGGGGTTGTCGAGGTCCGCGTCGTACAGCTGGCCCTGCAGGGCGTGGATCCGCACCTTCAGGTTGAAGGCGTGGACATCGCGTTGTCCCAGGGCGAGGGGCGCCCATGGCGAGGGGGTGCGGACCGTGTGAAAGGCGAGGTAGTACAGCTGGTCCCCGGCCACGGCACTGGCCTGCGGGCGGAGGATCGCCTGGTGTTCGGCGGCCTGCCGGGCCTCGGCCTCGGCGAGGACCTCGCGCTGCCGCTCGATCACCCGATGTCCGTTGCCAATGGCGAGGAGGCCGGCGAGGAGCACGAGGGGCGCGCCGAGCCAGACGACGCGCTGGCGGCGCAGGAGGAGCCACTCACGGGTGAGCTGGTGCCAGGTCATGCGCGGCGCCCCCGGGGGTGCGTCGTGCGGACAAAGGCGATCGCCACGAGGGTCACGACCAGCAGGAGGACACCGCCCGCGCGCGCGCGGCGGGCCAGCATCGTGCCTAACGATGGCGCCTGCCAGGCGAAGGCGGGCAGGGAGGCGAAGAACTGCTGGTCAATGCGCTGCCGGCTGGGCGCGCCGTTGACGACGTCCCCGTAGCGATCCTGCGCGCTGGCGACCTGCTCCATGTGCAACGTGTTCAGGCGCTGGATCAGGTCATACCGATAGGCCTCGGCCTGGCGCTCGAACTCCGCGAGGTGGGCGGGATCGGTCCCGGCGGTCGCCATGGAGAGCGAGCGCGTCGCGAGCAGGGGACTGGCGATCCCGAAGAGGTCGAGGACCATCTGCTGTCGTTCGCGCACGGCATCCAGTGAATCCAGGTGGGCCTGGAACGCCTCGGCCGTATGGCGTTCGCCTTCCTGCATCACGAGCCCCTGGTAATTGAATGGCAGCTCGGCCACGGTGGCGACGCCGTGCTTCGCGAGGGTTTCCTGGCGGAGTCGGGCGAAGGCCGGGTCGTCCGGGTCATGCGCATCGCCCAGCGCCCGGACACTCGCCTCGACCCGCTCGGCAAACTCGGCGCGGGACGGGAGCGGAAACCCGGCATTGGCGGCGACCGGGGCCAGTCGCGGGACGAGGATCCACAGGGCAATCCAGGTGCCGAGGGTGATGGCGAGGGCCTCACGCGAGGTGCGCGTGCGCGCGGAGACGAGGGTGGCGGCGGTCGCGACCGCGGCCCAGAAGACCGCGTGCAAGGCCGCGAGGATGAGGAGACGGGGAGCCACCTCGGAGAGTGGCTGCGTGCGCGTCACCACCCAGGTCGTCGCCAGCAGCCCGGGGGTCGTGACGAGGAGGACCAGGAGGAAGATCCCGCTGACCTTCCCGGCGACCAGCGCCCGCCAGCTCACCCCCTGGGCCAGGTGCAGGGCGAGGGTCCCCGCCTCCCGTTCGCGCGTGATCGAGACGCCGGCCGTGACCAGGAGGAACAACGGGACGAACAGCTGGAGCACGGAGGCCGGCGTGAGGTCACCAAACCGTTCCGTGCCTGCCTGGGACGCCGCACTGAAGTTGGCTGTGTTCTGCCGATGTGCCTCGAGGAAGATGGAGGTGCCCGCGAAGCGCTCGACCCCGCTGTCAAAGGCGGAGAGCGGCGCAACGGGGCGGAACAGGAGGTAGCCGTAGTGCGAGACCCGATGCGGGTGGCGGTCCGGCTGCGAGGCGAACTGCGACCCCACGAGGTCCTGGTAGCGCTGCCGCTGGGCCGCCTCGTGGAGCTGGCGATCGTGCGCGGTGATGGCGGCGAGGAGCAGGAGCGCGGTCAGGATCCCACCGAGGAGGAGCGTGCTGCGGGTCCGCCAGGCGTGACGCAGCTCCTGCTGCGCCACGCGGACGATCAAACGCGCACCCGAGGCCGTCGGGGCGGATGGCATCACGCGGCCCCGGGGTGTCGTGGGCACGGCATCACCGCTGCAGGGTCACGTTGAGCAGGACGCCGCGCCCGTTGGCCGGGGAGTGCAGGGTCTGGGTGCCGTCGAACCAGGCATACTCGAAGTAGCGGTCAAAGACGTTCTGCATCGCGAGCCCCACGGTCGCCGCGCGCCAGCGCCAGGAAACGTCCACATTGGTCGAGAAATAGCTGCCGAACTTCCCGGTGTTGTTGGCCGTGGTCAGGAAGTAGTCGTCCTGCCCGAACGCCCACGCGGCGATGGCCAGGCCGGAGCGATGACTCCAGTCGACGCCGAGCTTGGTGGTCCAGTCCGGGACGTGGTCGAGGCGCTTCCCCTTGAGCTGCGGCTGCCTGAGGCCTGGCTCCACGAGGATGGCGCGCTGTGAGGTGAAGGTGCCCCAGGCGCTGACGCCGCCGCCCAGTGCGAGCGTCCCCTCGAGGTCGATGCCCTTCCGTTCGGTCTCGCCGACGTTCTCGGAGTCGCCGCTGTTGTCGAACTTGAGGCGCACCTCGTCCGACGCGTCCTGCTGCCAGATGCCCGCACGCAGGGTCACGCGGGCGCTGGGCGCAGCGGAGACGCCGACCTCCCATCCATCGTTCTTCGACGGGCGCAGCGGGGCCGTGCCGAAGGCGCCAATCCCGGTGCCGATCTGGAACGAGCGGCCGTAGTTGCCGTACACCGACACGCCGGCGCGCGGGGTGAGGATGGCGCCGAGCTTCGGCTGCCACACGGTGCCGTAGTCGAGGATCGGGGAGGTCGCGCGCGTCGCCTTGTTGGTGAACTCGCCGTCGAAGCCGTCGACGCGCATCCCGAGATGGAGGCGAAGCGGGGAGACCGGCGCAAGGTCCAACTGGGCAAAGCCGCCCCGATTGGAGAAGGTGAAGTCGTAGTCACGCAGCGCGGCCGCCCGGACCCGGTCGGTCGTGCGGAAGCGCTGTTGCAGGTTGTCCTGGGTTTGCCAGTCCGCGCCGACGGAGACGACGGCGTCCTGTGCGCGCAGCGCCGCCGGGCGCCAGGTGAACTGCGAGACCACGCCATACTGGCTCTCATCCTCCCGCCGCTCCTGCTGGGCACCGGCAGCCGTGAACTTGACGAAGCGGATGCGATCGAAGGCCTGGCCATACGCCCGCACGGTCAGCGCGGTGGTGGCCGACGGCGTGATCTCGGTGTGAAGGGAGAGCTGCTGCGAGGTGATGTCTCCGCCATCCGACGCCGAGAAGGCCGGCGAGGCCGTGGGGGTCGCGCGTGACTCGGCGAGCGTGAGGTACCCCGGGGCGTCGGTCTCCAGGTCGTGCACGCGCCCGATCAGGCCGATCGAGACCTTGTCCGATGGGGTGCGATAGAACCACTTGCCGGAGGCGGTGTACTTCGTGAGCGCCGAGTGGTCGCGGTAGCCATCCGTCGTGCGATAGGAGCCGGCCAGGGTCTGCGAGAAGCCACGGCTCTCGTTGGCGGCCACGAGTTGGCCCTCGGTGGTGCCGAACGAGCCGGTCGTGAGCCGGGCCAGCACGTTGTTGCCGCCACGCTTGGTGGCGACGTTGACGTTGCCGGCGAGGTTGAAGAGGCCATACCGCGCATCGCTGGTGCCGCGCACGACTTCCATGCGATCGATCTCGAGCGCGGGGATGGCATTGATCTCGCCGAAGCCGGCATTGGTCAGCATGGGAATGCCGTCCACCATCACGCGGACGTGGGCGATCTCGCCCTCGGTGTTGAAGCCGCGCATGGCGATGTCGCCGGAGACGATCCCCTGGTTGTAGTCCGCGTGATAGACCCCGGGGATCTTGCGCAGCAGCTCCTGGGCGAAGTCGACGTTCTCGCGTGCGACCTGCTCGCCAGTCATGATGCTGACCGCGCTCAACATGTCGGCGGCACCGAGGTGGCGGGTGGAGCCAGCGTCCCCGCGTCCGATCACCACGACGGGAGGCTGCACGGCGCGGGCGCGCAGGACGACGTCGCCGAGGTC
>JAEUJL010000544.1 GCA_016794835.1 Gemmatimonadota bacterium
CCTGGGATTTCTCCTGCTCGGTGCGCTCCCCCTGGCGGCACAGGGACGGGTGGCCGGTACGGTCATGGACTCCACCCGCATGCGGCCGTTGGCCGGGGCGCGGGTCTACGCGATTCCTGCCGCAACCGGCGGACGGCTGCAGGCCCTGACGGACAGCGCCGGCCGGTACCGCTTCGACAACCTTGCCCTCGGGACCTGGGTCCTCGATGTGCGCCATGAGCGGCGGGACTCCCTGGGGGTCGAGGTCCCGCTCGTGGCCGTTGAGCTGCGGGAACCCGGCGAGGTGAAGGCCGACCTCGGCCTGCCTGGGGTGAAGCAGCTGGTCACCGCGCGGTGTGGCCTCGATGTCGAGGTCCTCGGCGGGGGATTGATCACCGGGACGGTCCGGAGCGCTCGCGACGGCAGCCCGCTGGCCGATGCGAGCGTGTATGCCCGGTGGAAGACCTTCCTGGTGGAGGGCGGCAAGCTCCAGCGGGATAGTGGTCGCGCCGAGGTGCTGACGGGATCGCTGGGGCAGTATGTGTTTTGTGGTGTCCCGGCCGGCGCCGGGATCGCGATCACCGGGGTGCAGGGGGCGGATTCGAGCGGCACCCTGGACATCACGATGCCGGGCGACCGGGTGGTCGTGCGCGACCTGTTCGTGGCGCCACGGACGTGGCGCGCGATGACGCTCCGGGACTCCGTGGGCGATGCCGCGACCGTGGAGGCATTGGCCGGGACCGCGCGGGTGGAGGGACGCGTGATCAATGATCGGGGGCAGCCGCTGGACGGCGCCCAGGTCAACCTCTCGATTGCCGGTCGTGCCGCGCGGACCGGGTCGAGCGGCGCCTTTGCCCTGGATTCACTCCCCGAGGGGACGCATGTGCTGGACCTGCGGGCCATCGGGTATGCGCCGATTCGCGTTCCGGTGAACCTCGCGAGCGACGCGCCGGTGCGTGAGACGTTCGAGCTCACGCGGATCACGACGATCATGGACACGGTGAAGGTGACGGCGGTCCGCGTCTACTCCGGGGCCCAGTTCGCGGGGTTCGAGCGCCGCAAGCGCATGGGAACTGGCTGGTTCATGGACGTCGAGGAACTCGAGAAGCACGCCTACACCTACCCCACCGACCTGGTGACGATGGCGCCCGGGGTCTTTGTGCGCGGCGTCGGACCGGATGCCTTGATCCTGATGCGGGGGAATGGCGGCGAACTGTGCATCCCGACCATCTCGGTGGATGGGGTGCGCCACGTCGGGGATGCGATCGACCTGCAGGCGCTCGCGCCGATCAACCGGCTGGTCGGCGTCGAGGTGTACGCGCGGAACGCGATGATCCCCGTGGAGCTTCCGATGGCGATGAACGGGTGCGGGGTGATCGCCTTCTGGACCGGGAGTCGCGCGGCGCCGGGGGCGAAGCGGCCCTGATCGGCGTCAGAGCCGCGCGAGGTACGTCACCTTCAGGCGCATCGCCCGGTTGCGCGGGTCCCACGTGGACGCCTCCGACCCGCGCTCCTCGTTGAGCACCACGAAGATGTCGCTCCCCGGGCGATGAATGATGTTGAGCCGCACGTTGGCCGAGACATTCCGCGCGAGTGAGTTGTACTGCACGAGCGAGTTCAGGGCGACGCGGGTGTTGAAGGTCCAGCCGGCCCGCAGGGAGACGAGGTGCACGTCGAAGGCGCCGTTGGGCAATGCCGCCTTGCTGAACGAGTAGCCCGTGCGCAGCGCGAGGTGCTTCCCGGGGGTCGCCGTGATCCCCCCGCGTACGTTGTGGATCGTCCCGCCAAAGGTGTTCTGCAGGTCGATGTTCACGTCGCCAATGACGGGACGCGCCCGCCCGCTGCTCAGGAAGATCGAGCGCGACGCGTAGAGGTAGTCGCCCGCCGGGACCTCCACGCGGCCCGTGAGCGTGAAGGGGGCGACAATGCGATTGCGCCCCCTCGTATAGAAGAGCCCGATCCCGTCCTCGGTGTTCCAGATCGGTCGCAGCCCGACGGTGACCGTGTAGTCGAGCCGCTGCCAGTCCATGTCGGCCACGTGGTCGGTCCACAACAGCGTGTTCACGCGGCGCAGGTTGAGGAACGAGGTCGGGCGCCAGGTGCCGCGGGTGTTGCTCTGGCTGCGACGGATGTTGGTGCGGGTCACGAAGCCGGCGGCCGGATTGGCCTCCTCGCCCACGACGAGGTGTGAGGCCGAAAACCCGAAGAGGTTTGTCTGGTAGTCGGCGCCGAGACGCCATGCGAGGTCGTCTCCCCCTGCGCCCGCTGTGCTCGTGGACGCAATGAATCCCTGGAGGTTGAGCGCCCCCCCGGGCCACCAGGAGAAGTCCGCGCCGGTCGACGTGTTCCAGGTGCTGTCGCTGCGCCGATCGACCACCATCGCCCCGACGTAGTTGGCGCTGCCAAAGTCGCGCTTGACGCGCCCGACATTGAACAACGTCGCCGGCTCACCGTACTTCGCGCCGTTCACGGCCGTGAGGAGACCGACCGTCTGGTTGCCCACGCGACCGCTCAGTCGGCCACCGCCGAGCATCGGCACTTCCCCAAAGGCCGGGTTGATCCCGATGTTGCGCGAGAAGAAGAGCTGGAAGGGGGGCGGCTCGAAGCTCCCGCGCGCCCCGAAGTCGAAGATGCCCGAGTTCTCGAGGAAGAAATCGCGCTTCTCGGGAAAGAAGAGGTTGAACCGCGTGAGGTTCACCTGCTGGTCGTCCACCTCGACCTGCGCGAAGTCCGTGTTGTAGGTAAGGTCGAGGACGAGGCCGGGGCGCACCTCGCTCTTGAGCTCGACCCCGACGTCGCCGAGCCCCTTGTTGGTGAGGACGCCGTCCGGGCGGGTGCGATCGTGCCCGGCGAGCAGGTATGGCCGGATGTCCGCGTTGCGCCCGGGCTCGCGCAGCCCTTCGAGCCCCTCGAGGTGGCCCGCGCGGCTGACGCGGGCGAACCCCTCGTTGTTGCGGGACCAGCTCGTCCAGAGGACTTCCTCGTTCTTGCGGCGGATCACGCGATAGGCGTTGAACCCCCAAGTCGCCGGGTTGGCGGGATATCGCAACGTGCGAAAGGGGATGGCAAACTCGGCCGACCATCCCTCGCGCACGCGCTTGGCCGCCACGTACCAGACCCCGCGCCAGTCCACGTTGAAGCCGCGTCCCTCGTCGGTGATCAGCGCATCGAACTCGGCGCCATTCGGGTTCGTGGCGAAGACGAAGGCGTTGCGGTGGTCATGGAACGGGTCGAGGAGGATGGCGATGCCGTCGTCGCCCCCAAACCGCGGCTTGCCGTCAAACTCGGGTTCCATGACCTTGTCGCGCGCGAGGATCCGCGCGACAATCGCGTCCGGGTCGCGGTCCCGCGCGAGGACGCCGACGTACATCGTGTTGGCGTCGTAGAGGATGCGGATCTCCGTGGCCTCCGTCGCGGGGACTCCTTCCAGGGGTTCGCGCTGCTTGAAGTCCGTGATCACCGGGGCCGATTGCCACTCGGGCTCGGTGAGGAGCCCGTCGACCTTCAACGCCGCCGGCCGGTCGGCGGGA
>JAEUJL010000548.1 GCA_016794835.1 Gemmatimonadota bacterium
GTATCGGCGGGGGTGAACATCGCGGCCGGCGTGATCTCGCCCTTGTAGAGGCGCAGGCGCTGGGAGTACGCGACGGGAGCGCGTGTGACCGAGTCCGGCATGCTTGCCAACAAGGCACGCGCTTCGTCACGGCGTCCGGCGCGCATCAACGACATCCATCCCCAGTCGTAGCTGCCGGCGAGCTCGCCGGGATCTGGTGCGATGACGCGTCCACGCGCGAACGCCGTGGCCGCCGCGGCGAATTCGCCCTTGAGGAAACGGATCACCCCCAGGTGGTACCAGATGCCATAGACGGCGGAGTCCAGCGCCATCCCGCGCGCGAAGTCCGCCAGCGCCTTGTCGTGGTCGCGGACCGAGAGATAACGATGGCCGCGCCAGCGGTAGAGCAGGGCGTTATTGGGCGCGACGGCGATCCCGCGGGTATACGTCTCGATCGCCTCACGGAACTGGCGGGCCCCGGAGTGCGCGGCACCGAGCGCCAGGATGGCATCCACGCTGCGTGGGTTGGTCGCGAGCGCCTGCTGCGCACGCGCGATGGGTCCCGTATCTGCCTGCGACCGATACGCCACGCCAGCGGGAGAGCGGTACTGCATCGACTGGGCGGTCGTCACCCGCGGCGCTGCGGTGGCGATGAGGGCGGCCACCAGCAGCGCGTGTGTGGTCACGCGGCCACGGCGATGGGCACGAGCGGCGAAGAGGCGAGTGGGCATGTCCCCAAGCTGCACACCGCCCGAGGACGTCCGCCAGTGCCCGGGCGGTGCTACCTCACGACCGACTTCACGTCCCAGACCTCGGTGGCCCCCAGCTTCAGGGCGTCGATCCCCGCGCGCACCTTCGCCAGGTCACCAACCACCACGATGGTGGCCCGGTCCGGCGTGAGGTACTGGCGGGCGACGCGCTGCACGTCGGCCACGGTGACGCGACGCACCGCGGCGGCAAACCGCGGCAACTCACCTAACGAGAGGCCGAACGGCTGCAGCTCGGCCACCTGGGCCGCCACTTGGCTGGTGCCCTCCAGGTCGCCGGGGAGCTGCAACTCCAGGTAGTTCTTCGCGCGGGCCAGCTCGTCCGCGCTGACCGGCGTCTCGCGGATGGCGCGCAACTCGGTGAAGAACTCGACCAGTGACGAGTCGGTCACGTTGGTGCGCACCGATGCGGAGGCATTGAAGGGGCCCGGCACCTTGCGAAAGACGAACCCCGAGCCCGCGCCGTACGAGTAGCCCTTGGTCTCGCGCAGCTTCATGTTGAGCCGCGAGGTGAAGGAGCCGCCGAGGATGGTGTTCATGACCATCAGGGGCGCGTAGTCAGGCGAGGTGCGTGCGACGCCGGGCCATCCCACCTGGATCACCGACTGGGCCGCGTCCGGCTTGTCGATGAGGTAGAGCTGGGACGCACGACGCACGGTGGGCGATACGGTGATGGCGGGGGCTGCGAGAGCCGGGCCACTCGCACGCCAGTCGCCAAAGCGTGCCGCGATGGCCGCGCGCGCCTGGGCGAGGGAGATGTCGCCGACGACGATGAAGGTCAGCCGCTCCGGCCGAATGACCGACTGGTAGAACGCGCGAACCTTCGCCGAGTCCAGGCCGGCGGTGGTCACCGAGTCGCCGTTGGTGGCGCGATGGTAGGGATGGCCTTCGGGAAAGACGGCCATGTTGAAGGCCAGCCCGGCCACGGCCTCGGGGCGGTCACGCGTCTGCAGGTACCCGGCGAGCCGCAGGTCGCGCTGCCGCCGCACTTCGGCACTGCTGAACGTTGGCCGCCGGATGACGTCGGCCAGCAAGTCCATCGCCGGATCGAGCGAGCGGAGGGCGACCTTCAGCGAGATCGCGTACGCATCCCACGACGCGGTGCTCGAGAGGTTCGCACCGAGGAAGGCGATCTCCGACTGGAGGGACGCGGCATCGCGAGCGCCGGCGCCGTCGTCCAGCAGCCCCGCCATGAAGGTCGAGATGCCGGGTGTCTTGCCGTCGAGTCGCACGCCGCCGTCGATGGAGGCGATCACCTGGACGAGTGGCAACTCCCGCTGCTCGACGACCTTGAGACGGATCCCGTTGGGCAGGGAGGTCGTGAGGACGGGGGGGACGACCAGGCGCGCAGGTGGGGCGAGCGTGGGGGCGCGGGTGCGGTCGAACGCGGGCTGTGCCTCGAGTGACGTTGCGACGGCAGCCGCCAAGAGAAGCCGCATCGTCGGTCGAGAGGCGAGACGCTGGGCCCCGGATCTGCGCTCGCTGTCGCTCGCTTGTCCGGGGAACATCGCGGCAACGCGTCCCGTCGACCCCTCGTGCGATGCTACACCCACGCGTCCCGGCGAAAGCCGGGACCCAGGGTCGTGGCGGTTTTCACCAATGTCCCACGCACCCCCCACGCGTCCCGGCGAAAGCCGGGACCCAGTGTCGTTTGCGGATCTCATTGGACCGTCCTCCGCGTGGCGGCCAGTTCCTTCTTGCCTTGAGGGACAACGCTCAGGGTGACCCGCGGCCCCTTGAGGTAGGTGTTCACGACGCGCTTGATGTCGTCGGCGGACACGGCGGCGTAGCGATCGAGGTCGGCCTGGAAGCCGTCCGCGGTGCCGGTGAGGTAGTAGTAGTTGTTCAGCTGCTCGGCCTTGGCGTTGACCGACTCGAGCCGGTTGAGGAACGAGGCTTCGATGGCGTTGCGCGCCTGTTGAAGTTCGCGCGCGGTCGGTCCTTCCGTCGCGAGCCGCGCGAGGTGTTCATCGATGGCGGCGGTGAGCTCGTTGAGGTTCTTGCCCGGGCGCGCGGTGGCGACGACGGCGAAGTCGCCATCCAGCTTCTTGCTGCCGTTGAAGGCATTGACGTTGGTCGCCAGCTCGCGCTCGTAGACCATCGTGTTGGTGAGGCGTGAATTGCGGGCCCCCGTGAGGAGGTAGCTCACCAGGTCGAGGGCGGCGTCGTCGGCATGAAACGCCCGCACGCCATGCCACGACAGGTACACGCGCGGGAGCTGCACCCGATCCTCGGCGACGATCACCGTGTCGCGGACCGTGAAGGCCGGTGGTGTTGGGCGCGTGAACGCGGGGCCGCGGGGAATGTCGCCGAACATCTGCCGCACCGCGCGTCGCACGGAGTCGGTCCGGACGGCCCCGGCAATGACGATGACCGCGTTGTTCGGGGCGTAGTACGTGCGAAAGAAGTCCTTCACGTCATCGAGCGAGGCCGCGGACAGGTCGGCCATGCTGCCGATGACATTCCAGCTGTAGGGATGCCCGGCCGGGTAGAGCGCGGCCGGCAGGATGTCGCCGGA
The DNA here is from genome assembly GCA_016794835.1 of Gemmatimonadota bacterium. Classification (GTDB taxonomy): domain Bacteria; phylum Gemmatimonadota; class Gemmatimonadetes; order Gemmatimonadales; family Gemmatimonadaceae; genus RBC101. The sequence goes on from JAEUJL010000548.1 coordinate 3,265, forward strand.
GAGTCCGTACGGCTGGTTCTCGTAACTCTGCCGGCGCTCGTTCTTCACGATGTCGCGCTGGGCGTCGAGCTTGGCGAGGTCCATGGTGGGGAGGAGCCACCCCATCCGGTCGGCTTCCAGCCAGAGCATGAGCGGCAACGCGTTGCTGGGGCCGGATTCGAAGTACGCCGTGCGGTCCTCGTTGGTCGTGCCGTTGTTCGAGGAGCCCGACGCCTCCAGCCGCGTGTCGAACTCGGGGTACGGGGCATGCTGCGACCCCATGAACATCACGTGCTCAAAGAGGTGAGCGAAGCCGGTGCGCCCGACCTTCTCGTCACCGGAGCCGACCAGGTACCAGACGTTGGTCGCGACCGTGGGGACCGAGTGATCCTCGTGGACGATGAGGGTCAGGCCATTGGGGAGTGTGTCGACGGTGGCGGGCACCTTGAGGCGCGGGGCCTGGGCCGACAGGGCCGCGGGGAGCGCGGCGAGGAGCAGGAGAGATCGCATGTGGGGGCGAGCGGGTCCGTAAGTTCGACCAGTACCGGCGCTGGAGCGTTGGCTGCCGGGT
>JAEUJL010000568.1 GCA_016794835.1 Gemmatimonadota bacterium
GCGAGGGCGCGCGTCACCGAGGCGACATACCGCTCCCAGGCCGTCGTCTCGGCGCGGAGCTGCTGGCGTCCGGCGCGGCTCAACTGGTAGAAGCGCGCCTTCCGGTTGTTCTCCGAGTATCCCCACTCGGAGGTGAGCCACCCCTGCTTCTCGAGCCGGTGCAGGGCCGTGTAGAGCGGCCCCTCCTCCACGAGCAGGTGTTCATCGGTTGCGGTGCGCACCCACTCGGCCACGGCATAGCCGTGGCGCGGGCCCCAGGACAGGGCCTTCAGGATGAGCAGGTCGAGTGTGCCGCGGAGTAGTCCGCCGTCTGGATCGAGCATCTGTTCCCCTCTGTGTTAGAGGGGAACGTAACGCGGGGCGTCCAGGTTTCAGATGGGGTGTCACCACTGCCCCGACTGACGGGGGCGGGCGATATTGGTCGCCGTCGCGGGGCGGGGGTCGCCTGCGACCGTCCCCATCTCGCCTCCCGCCGTCACGTCGTGCCGCCGGCCCGTCGCACCGATCCGGATCTCCTGCGCCGCCTCCTGCGGGCAAAGGACCGCATGGACGCCGCGTCGCACGAGGCGTGGCCGGTCCGCCGCCTCGCGCAGGTCAGTGGGACCTCGGAGGCGCATTTCGCGCGGTCCTTCAAGGATGCGTTCGGCCTTCCGCCCCATCGCTACCTGCTGACGCGGCGGATCGAACGGGCCACGGCGTTCCTTCGGGACACGGAGCGCTCGGTCACCGAGATCGCCATGGAAACCGGGTGGAGCAGCCTGGGGACTTTTGGCCGGATCTTCCACGATATCGTGGGCGAGAGTCCGGGCGCCTACCGGGCGCGCGTCCAGCAGGAGGCGCATGAGCTGACCCGCGTCCCGCACTGCTTTGTGAGCGCGGCGCACCGGCCCGGCCTCACAATCGCAGTTTCGGAGAAGCGGCGGCGCGCCAGCGCGCCGTAGGATGGGGCTCCCTCAACCAGAGCGAGGTCCAGATGAGTCAAGGCGTTGCAGTCGTCGGCCTGTACGTGCGGGACCAGGAAGAAGCCCTGCGCTTCTATGTTGACCTGCTGGGCTTCCGCGTCCATACGGACGCGAGGAACGGCGACTACCGTTGGCTGACCGTGCAGCACCCCGAGCAACCGTCGTTCCAGCTCGGCCTCTTCGCGCCCCAGCCGCCGACCATGGACGAGGCGACCGCGGCAACGGTCCGGGAGATCGTCGCGAAAGGGGCGATGCCCCCGCTCGTCCTCATGGTCGACGATTGTCGTGCGGTGTACGCGCAACTGCGGGACCGGGGGGTCGAGTTCACGCAGGAGCCGGTCAGTCGGTACGGCAGCGTGGACGCCGGCTTTCGCGACCCGTCGGGTAACGGCTGGAAGATGATCCAGGGGAGGTCCGCATGATGCGCCGCCTCACCGTGCGCCAGCTGCATCGCTGGCTCTCCCTGGTGTTCCTCGCCGCCGTCCTGGCGAACACCGTGGTCGTGCTCCGGGGCGGATACAACAACCAGCTCGGCTCCCTGGCCGTGGCGCCCCTCCTCGTCCTGCTGGTCACCGGGCTGTACCTGTTCGTGCAACCCTACGTGGCAAAACGCCGGGCCCCGTAAGGGTGCGTCCGATCCACCCGTGGCTACGCGCTGGTGAGGGCGCGGGCCACGGGGCTACGCATCGCGCGCCAGGCCGGCCAGGCGGAACTCACGACGGACACCACCACGGCCACGGCGAACCAGGTCCCCACATGCGGCGCGTAGGGGACCAGCTGCACGGGGACGCGGAACATGATGCGGCTGAACGCCTCGCCTAACGCCAGGCTGAACGGCAGGGAGAGCGGGATCGCGACCGCCCACCCGAGGAGGGCGATCACCAGGCCCTCCACCTGCACGAGCCCGAAGATGGCTCCGTGGCTGGCGCCAATGGCGCGCATCACGCCGATCTCACGGGTGCGCTCGAGGACCGCCAGGGCCATGGTGGATGCGAGCCCCATCCCCCCCACGAGGATCATCACCCACCCCATGGCGCCAAGGAACTGCACGACCATGAGCAGGTGGTCCTCGGTGACCCGCCGCGATTCCTCGATGCGCTGGGTGGAGGCGACGCGGATGCCCGCCGCCTCGAGTGCCGACCGGACCCGGGAGATCAGGTCGACCTGGAGCGCGAGCCCCGCCAGCTCCGTCGCGACGACCACGGTCCCGCGCAGGGTATCGCCCCGCACCTCGGCAAGCGCTGCTGTCGTCGTGTAGGCCTGCGGGGCGGGCCCACCCTCGAAGAGCCCGGTCACCGTCCACCATCCCGTGCGACCGTTGATGGTGAGTGCCAGGGAGTCCCCGCGCGCGAGGCCGGGGAGGATGCGCAACGTGGAGCGCGAGACGACGACGGGTCGCGAGACGCGCGCACAGGGCGCCTGCGGGTCAAACGGCACACAGCCGTCGCGCACCATGGTCAGCGCGAGCAGCCCGGTGCCGGGGACCCCGACGACGGGGATCTCCTCCACGCCTCCGACGGGCGTGGTGAACGACGCGCGCCCTCCGCTCCACGCTTCGACCCCACGCACGCCGTCGACGGCCCGCACGGCGCGCACGACCGCGTCGCCTGGCTGGGGCTGCGCCAGTCGCACGCTGAAGGCATATCGCTGGCTCCCGTAGATCAGGTCCATCGACCCGATGACGGCGCGACGCAGGTTCCCGGTCGCGACAAAGACGGCACCGCCGGTGGCGAGCGTCAGCATGGTGAGCAGCAAACGACGGCGACGACGAAAGGCGTTGCGCAATGAGAGCGCCAGCACCCGCGACCATCCACCCAGCGCGGGGAAGGCCGCGGCCTGCACCCCCTCCACGAGCCCGAGGTCGCGCAGGGCCGCCGCCACCGGAATGCCGACGCCATGCCGGACCGGGAGCCACGCGGCGGCCAGCGGCAGCCCAAGCCCAACGACGAGCAGCAAGGCGACCGACCACCAGGGCACACCAAACGTGGAGATGTCGAAGTTGAGCATGTCACCGCGGAGCGTGGCATACCGGCGTCCCGCCACCAGGGCGATCGGGAGGGCCATCGCCGTGGCCAGCGCCCCGATGAGTGCGCCAAAGGCGAGGTAGATCGCCCGCAACTGTGGTTCATCCGCGCCGAGGGTCTTCATGATCCCTACCTGGCGCACCTCGCCCACCAGCATCGCGGTGAGCAGGTTCACGATGAGGAAGGCGCCGACGAGCAAGGCGAGGAGGCCGAAGGCCCCCTGGGTCATGAGCATCGAGTCCATCTGCGCCGCGTGGATATGCTCGCCGGGCTCGGGGACCTCGACGTCACGCACGGCCAGGCCGGCGGCTTCCAGGCGTTGCCGCACCGCGGCGGCCACGCCGGTCACCTGGGCGCGCGTCGGCGCCGGATCGGTGACGAGGAGCTGCAGCTCGTCAGGCACCGCGGGGAGGCCCAGCTGCGCGAGGGTGCGGGTCGACGCCCAGGCATACACGACGTGCTCCATCCACCCGGGGGCGAGCCCGACATCACGCACGATGCCGGCGATGCGCACCCGTCGCTGCGCGCTGTCGGCGCCGACCACCGTGACCGACTCGGCCACCGCGGCCCCGGCAAAGTCCACCGACGAGCGCTCGATGGCGATCTCGCCATCCGGTGGTGGCCACACCCCGCCGGCTGCCGACAACTTGCCAATGGGGACCTGCGACGGGTCGTCGACCGCGAACACCACCGCGCTCTGCCAGCTGCCGCGCACCTCCATCGGGATCCCGAGGGTCTTGCGGGCCTGGACCGCCCGGACCCCGGGGGTCGCGCGGGCGATCGCCATCGCATCGGCGGTGACGGCGTGCATGCGCAACGTGGCGGCGGCCGG
>JAEUJL010000604.1 GCA_016794835.1 Gemmatimonadota bacterium
TCCCGCCCTCGCTGTGCCCCATCAACATCACGCGGTCCGGGTCGATCTCCGGCCGGGCGCGCAACCAGGCCACGATGCTGCGCACGTCGTCCGCAAAGTCCGCGCTGGTCGCCTTGCCGTGGTCGCCGGTGGATTCCCCGATGCCCCGGTCGTCGAACCGGAGCACGGCGATCCCGCGACGGCCTAACGAGTCAGCCAGCTGGCGGAAGGGGCGGAAGCCCGGCACGATCGGGATGTACTCGTCGCGGTCCTGGCCGCCGGACCCGCTGATCGTGACGACCACCGGGAGCCGGCCCGTGGCGCCTGTCGGCAGGGTGAGCGTGCCGGCCAGCGCATGACCCCCTGGGCCCGGGATCTTCACATGCTCGGCGCGATACGGCGCGCCGGCCGGGGGATCGTAGGAGGGACCGCCCACCTTCACCGCGGCGAGCGCGGCCCCCTCGAGGCGCACCGCCTCCAGGCGCTGGGCGGGGACACTGGCGCGCAGCACCTTGCCGGTGGCGTCGAGGGTGAGGGTCGTCTGCGCCGCCCCGATGGTCACCGTCGCGCTGGTGCCATCAATCACCGTGACCGCCGGAACCGTCTGCCCCCCGGATGCCATGAAGAGCGGGATGGAGTCAGTGGCCCCCGGCGTGCTGCGCGCGCGCGCAATCACCATGTCCAGCATGGCGATCGACTGGGGCATGTAGATGAGCGCCCCGGAACGGGTGGCAAGATTCTGCTTCATCTGCTGGCCGCTGCCACTGATCTCCACACGGACCGTGTCACCATCGAGGGTCATCGTGGCGCGCTGCAGGGCCGGCGCATCGGGAGAGGCGTTCTGGAACGCCACCAGGGTCAGGGACTGGAGCACGCCGGGCGAACGCACCGCCCCCGTCCACTGCACGCGCGGCTGGCCGCGGAGCTGCAGGTCCCCCATCCAGCTGGCCCCGCCCGGGGTGACGCGCTCGATCCCCACCGTGTCCCCCCCAACGATGTAGAGCATCCCGAACGAGGTGGATTGTGCGACCGCGAGCCCGGAGACGAGGGCGAGGGCGGCCACCACCAGGAAGGTGATGCCAACCCAGCGGGGGAACCGGATCCCGCGACGATGGAGCATGGCGATGAGCATGGGGCTATTCGGTGGGTGGTTCGTCGGCCGTCGTGCGGGGCAGCCGCCCCGCCTGCTGCAGGGCGCGACGCAGCAGGAACTCGATCTGGGCGTTCAGGCTGCGCAGGTCATCGTTCGCCCAGCGCTGGACCGCGTCCAGGAGGTCGCGGTCCATGCGCAGGAGGAAGGGCTTCCGCTCAGCCACGAGGCCGCCTACTGGTAGAGCGACCCGGTGTTGACGATCGGCTGGGCGTCCCGGTCCGAGCACAACACCACCAGCAGGTTCGACACCATGGCCGCCTTGCGTTCATCATCCAGGGCCACGATCCCCTTGTCGGCGATCAGCTCCAGGGCGTTCTCGACCATGGACACCGCACCCTCAACGATCTTCTGCCGGGCGGCAATGATCGCCGAGGCCTGCTGGCGGCGCAGCATCGCGGACGCGATCTCCGGGGCGTACGCCAGGTGCGAGATCCTCGCCTCGATGACCTCGACACCCGCCTTCTGCAGGCGATCCGAGACCGCCTGCTGCAACGCCTTGGAGACTTCCGCCGCGTGCGTGCTGAGCGCCACGTCGGTCGAGCTGTGGGCGTCGTACGGGTACGAGGACGCG
>JAEUJL010000621.1 GCA_016794835.1 Gemmatimonadota bacterium
ATGCGCGCGCCCTCACGGCCATCCTCACCGCGAGGCCGGCATGACCCAGCGACCACGGATCATCGACCTCGGGCCCCGTCACACCGACGCGGCGGCCGAGATGCGCGAGGAACTCGCCCTGCATGTCGAGGCGAGCACGGAGCGCCTCATCGCCCAGGGATGGGCGCCGGCGGCGGCTCGTGCGGAGGCCATGCGCCGGCTCGGTGGACCACGCGTCGACCTGGAAGCCTCGGCGACACACAAGGCGCGGCGGCTCGCCTGGCGTGAGTGGGCCACCGACCTGCGGGATGACACCCGGTACGCCTGGCGCGGGCTGGTCAGGCAGCCGCTGTTTGCGGCCGTTGCCATCCTGACGATCGGCGTGGGGATCGGGGCGAACACCGCGATCTACACCACCCTCGACGCACTGCTCTGGCGCAGCCTCCCGTTCCCCGAGCCGGGGCGGCTCATGGACGTCGTCCTCTCATCGCCGGACGAGGGCTCGTTCGTCTGGTCGTATCCCAAGTACGACTTCTTCCGTCGCGAGCAGCAGGCCTTCGCGTCCGTCGCGGTACACACCGCGGGGCCCGCGATCCTCGGAGGGACCGAACCGCAACGCATCGAGGTGGAGGAGGTGTCGGCGTCGTACCTGTCCACGCTGCGCATCCCCGTGTCGCACGGTGGCGACTTCCCCGCGACGCTCGACGCCGCACCCGGGGCGGCCCGCACGGCCATCATCAGCGATGCCCTGTGGCAGCGCCACTTCAACGCCGACGCGGCGGTCGTCGGGCGCACGATCACGATCGACAACGCCCCGTGGGAAGTGATCGGCGTCCTGCCGCCTTCATTTCGCGGTTTGTCCGGCCGGGCCGACGCCCTCCTGAACCTGACGGCACGGAGCGCAGACGACCTGCAGCAGCCGTGGGGGCATGAGTTCGCGATGGTCGCTCGACTGCGCCCGGACCGGAGCCCGGCCGACGGTACCGCCGACGCGGTGCGGCTCGGCCCTCGCATCTACGAGGCCTACCCGATGAAGGACGGCATGGTGACCACCAGCAAGCGGCCGCAGGCGTGGGGAGCCACCGCGCGGTCGCTGGACACCATCCGCGTCACCGACGCCCTCGAGCGGTCGCTGCTGGTCCTGTTCGGCTGCGTCGCCCTCGTCCTCCTCATTGCCTGCGTCAACCTCGCCAACCTGCTCATGGCACGTGCCCTGGCGCGTCGGCAGGAAATGGCCGTGCGGCTGGCGATCGGTGCGCGTCGTGGACGCATCATGCGCTTGCTGGCGGCGGAGAGCCTGGTCCTTGCCGGCCTGGGTGGCCTGGCCGGACTGGGGCTGGCCTGGATCGGCGCACGCCTCCTCTCGCAGGTGAATCCGCGTGAAACGCTGGCGATCCAGGGGCTCGAGGGTGGCATCGGGGCGGTCGGATTCGACCAGGTGCACCTCGATGGTCGTGCCCTGATGTTCACACTGCTGGTGACGCTCGGGGCTGCCGTCCTCTTTGGTCTCGTCCCCGCGTGGCGTGCCACGCGCTCCACACTCACGAGCGACCTGCGGGATGGCGCCGCCGGCAGTGGCGCGGCGCGCCGCACCGGGCTCAGTCGTCGCCTCCTGGTCGTGACCGAGGTCGCACTCGCGGTGGTGCTCCTCGCCACCTCCGGCCTGATGATCCGCAGCCTCGGCAAGCTCCTCGCCGTCGACCCGGGATTCGATGCCACGAACGTCCTGACCCTGCGGCTCTCGCTCCCGCCGGGGACCTTCGCCCCGGATTCGATGCCTGGCTTCTACGACGAGGTGCAGCAGGCGATCGCGACCCTCCCGGGCGTGGAGCGCGTGGCGCTGGCCGACTGCCCGCCGCTGAACAACGGCTGCAACGGCACGGTCATGACCTTCCCGGACCGTCCGCAGTCCGCCGCAGGCAACCCGATGGTTGGCGTACACTGGGTCTCCCCGGACTGGTTCCGCACCCTGGGCGTTCCCCTCGTCCGCGGCCGCGCCTTCGCCCCTTCCGATCGCATCGGCACACCGCGTGTTGTCCTCCTCAACGAAGCGGCCGCCCGGCGGTACTTCCCGGGCGAGGATCCCATCGGACGGCGGGTCGCCGTCTGGCAGGGAGGATTTCACGAGGGGGCCGAGGTGATCGGCATCGTCGGTGACGTGCGGTTTGGCACGATCGACTCCACGGCCGTCCCCGATGTCTTCATCTCGTATGGCCAGGCACGCATTCCGCGCATGATGGTCTTTGTGCGAACGAGCGGGGAGCCGCGCGCGCTGGTCGCGTCGGTGCGGGCCGCCCTGCAACGCGTGGCGCCCATGGCCCCCGTCTACGACATCCGCACCCTCGACGATCGCGTGGCCGCTGCGGGGGCCCAGGCACGCTTCAGCGCCACCTTGCTCACCGGCTTCGCTGCGGTCGCCCTCGCGCTGGCGCTGATGGGGATCTATGGCGTCATGTCGTTCGCCGTGGCCCAACGCACGCGCGAGCTGGGCGTGCGGATGGCGTTAGGCGCGACCCGCCAACAGGTCGTCGCGATGGTCCTCGGCGAATCCGCGCGACTCGCCGTGGCCGGGCTGGCGATCGGCCTCGTTGGGGCCGTGGCGTTCACGCGGACATTGCGCTCCATGTTGTACGAGACGACGACCACCGATCCGCCGACCTATGCGGTGATGGCCGTGCTCCTCCTCGCCACGGCGCTGCTCGCGGGGTGGATCCCGGCGCGCCGCGCCGCGCGCATCGATCCGTCCGGGGCCTTACGCAGCTGAACGCCGCAACCAGAGCGCGGCCGGCTTGCGAAACTCGTGGCCCGTCGGCGAGCGGGAGCGCCCATGATCCAGCGCGGCCTCGGGCCACGCCGCGAGGAGGGAGGCCAGCGCGACCTCGGCCTCCACCCGCGCGACGGCTGCCCCCAGGCAGAAATGCCGGCCAAAGGCGAACGCCAGGTGCGGCACCGTCGCCGGACGCCACGGATCGTACCGATCCGGATCGGCATAGTGCGCGGGGTCGCGATTCGCTGCGCCCAGCATGCACTGCACCAGGTCACCTTCGGGGATCGCGACGCCGTGCACCGTCGCGCCCGGTGCTGCGTACCGCGTGGCCGTCTGCACGGCGGCATCCCACCGCAGCGATTCCTCGACGCAGGCCATCAGGTCGGCCGTGGACGTACGCGCGCGCGCGAGGGTCGGCGGATGGCTCAGCATCGCCCACAAGGCGTTCGCGATCATCGCCTCGGTCGTCTCGATCCCCCCGAATAGCACGATCAGCGCGTTGGAGCCGATCTCCTCGTCGTCGAGCAGGCGCGGGTGT
>JAEUJL010000628.1 GCA_016794835.1 Gemmatimonadota bacterium
GCAACTGCGCGGGGAGAAAGTTGGCTTCGTGTTCCAGTCCTTTCAATTGATCCCGACCCTGACGGCGATCGAGAACGTGCAGGTGCCGCTCGAGCTGCGCGGTGAGCGGGGCGCGGATGTTCGCGCGCGAGACCTGCTGACACGGGTCGGCTTGGCCGACCGCCTCGACCACTTTCCCTCGCAGCTCTCGGGGGGCGAGCAGCAGCGCGTCGCCATCGCGCGGGCCTTCGTGAACCAGCCCAAGATCCTCTTTGCCGACGAGCCGACCGGCAACCTCGACGGCACCACCGGGGCGAAGATCGTCGCCCTGCTGGAGGAGCTGAATCGCGAATCCGGCTCCACGGTGGTCATGGTGACCCACGACCTTGGCCTGGCCGAGCGCACCCAGCGCATCATCCGCCTCGCGGACGGGGTGGTGGTGGAGGATCGCCCGGCCAGCGCCGCGCTCGGCGCCGCACCTGAACCCGTCGCGACGGTCGCCTCATGAGCGGACCCGCCCCCCGCACGGCGCCCTGGCGCGTCCTCGCCTCGCTCGCCTGGCGGGAGTCGCGCAGCACGCGACGCCGGTTGCTGCTGTACATGTCCTCCATCTCGTTAGGCGTCGCCGCGCTCGTTGCCATCGACTCCTACGCGGAGAACGTCACGCGGTCCGTGCGCGACCAGTCGAAGTCCCTGTTCGGGGGCGACGTGGCCCTCTCCCCCCGCGGGGCGTTCACGCCGGCCGCGGATTCCCTGATCGATTCCCTGGCGGCGGCGGGAGTGACGGTGGCGCGCGAGACGGCGTTCGGCTCCATGGCCCTCGCGCCGCGCACCGGAAACACCCGGCTCTCGCAGGTCCGCGCGGTGACGGCGGGGTACCCGCTGTACGGCGAGGTCCTCACCACCCCCGGCGGTGCCTGGGCGCGACTGCATGACGAACGCATCGCGATCGTCGACCCCGCCCTCCTCCTCGCCCTCGGCGCCGAGGTCGGCGACTCCCTCCAGATCGGGTACACCACCTTCCGCATCGCCGCCGCGCTTGCCAGCGTCCCCGGCGACGTGGGCTTTGCCTCGACCTTCGGGCCGCGGCTGTACATCAGCGATCGGTTCGTCGCCGACACGCGCCTGCTCACCTTCGGCAGCCGGGCGGACTACGACGCCTTCATCCGCCTGCCCGCAGGGACCAACCCGGACACATGGCTCGACCCACTCCGTGTCCGCTTCGATTCCGTCGCGGTGCGCGCGCGCACGGTCACCGAGCGCGAGAGCTCGCTCGCCGATTCGATCGACCAGCTGGCCGACTTCCTCGGGATCGTGGGGCTCATCGCCCTGCTGCTTGGCGGCGTTGGGGTAGCGAGCGGGATCAACGCCTGGGTCGCGCGCAAGATCGACATTGTCGCCGTGCTGCGCTGCGTCGGCGCCACCAGCCGGCAGGTCATGTGGATCTACGCCACACAGGCCGCCGTGATGGGGCTGGTCGGCGCTGCGGCCGGGGCCGCGCTGGGGGTGGGCATCCAGTTCGGGCTGCCGCGACTCATCAAGGACTACCTGCCAGTGGATGTGACCGCGAGTGTGGAACCGGTCGCGATCGGGTGGGGGATCCTGCTGGGCGTGTGGATTGCGCTGGCCTTTGCGCTCCGCCCGTTGATTGCGATCCGCCGGATTTCGCCGCTCCAGGCGATCCGCCGGAACGTGAACCCGATGGCGCGCCGGGGCACCGATTGGAGCCTGGTGCTGGTGAATGCCTTCATCGCCGCGACCGTGCTCGCCATCTCGGCGACGCGCTCGCAGTCCGTGCGCGAGGTCATGGCCTTCAGCGGCGGGATCACCGTGGTGGTCGTGGCGTTG
>JAEUJL010000647.1 GCA_016794835.1 Gemmatimonadota bacterium
CCCAGCGCATTCCCCACCGTGCCGCGCACCAGTCCACGGCAGGACGGCGTGCCACATCGACACCTGAAGGGCTCGGCCTCGTCGTTCAGCAGCTCGGCGTAGTCGATCGTCAGCTCGGTGCCGGGGGCGATCGGCATCAGGGCCACCACGTTCAACCCCTGGAAGCCGGTGTTCGGCTCACACGAGTGGTTCTGCGGCGCCCAGTCCATCGGATCCTCGTCCCAGATGGCGTAGACGTCGTTGGACACCGGCCAGGCGTACCGCCGGAAGAGCTCCTGCTGCTCCGGGGTCCAGTTCGCCATCACGAACTCCTTCGTGACCAGGCGATGCGGCCGTGTCTCACCCCGGTACAGGACGTCCCCGGGGAGCAGGTGGCGGCTCGCGAAGATGCCGTACCCGGAGGTCGCGTTCCCCTTCATCGTGTACGGCTTCTGGCGGCGCGCATACCGCGCCATCCCCTCGGCGATGATCAGGCGCAGGAACTCCGCCTGGCCGATGCCATCGTACCGCAGGATGTGGTCAGCCGAGCCCTCGAGCCCCTCCGCATAGAAGATCGAGCAGGAGAAGTTGACCTCGAGGAAGTGGATCTCCCCGCGGTCGTTCATGCGGAAGTCCATGCGGGCATAGCCCACGCCCTCGAAGCCGGTGAAGATCCGCTCGGCGGCGTCACGCAGCTCGCGGGCGAGGGTCGGGTCGGTGACGGGGACGTTGGCCTCCGGGTGCAGCTCCGAGGTCTTGAAGGCGTACGTCTTGAACGTCGCCCCGCCCTCCGGGAAGCGATACTCGACCGGGACAAACGACCGGCAGGTGCCCGGGGCGTCGGGGTTGGCGACGACGAGGACGGTGAACTCCCGCCCCTCGACATACTCCTCGACCATCAGCTCCGGCCATTCCTGCAGGGTGGCCGTGACCTTCTTGCGCAGCGCCCGCCGGTTGCGGCACAGCGAGTCGGTGTCGACGCCGAGCGAGTCGCCCGCATGCGCCGGCTTGACAAACAACGGGAAGCGAAGCTCCCGGAACACCTGGTCGATGTCCTCCACGCGATCGATCACCACGTGGCGGGGCGTCTTCACCCCCACGGCGTAGGAGACGTACTTCATCACGTCCTTGGGGACGTGGTAGATCTTGGGCGTTGGCCCCGTGTAGGGCAGGTTGAGCTGCTCGAGGATGTGGATCAGCTCGAACGACGGGATCTCCCACTCCGGGTAGCCGTCGATGAGGTTCACGAAGATGTCGAAGCCCTGCTTCGAGAGCGCCTTGAGCTGCTTGAACGCCGTCAGCTTGTTGATCAACTCATGGTGAACCGTGTCCCCGGGGAGCAGGCGCGCGAGGTCGCGCGGCGGGTCATAGTTCTTGTAGTCGACGTTCGTGGTGGAGTAATCCGGCTGCAGGACGCAGATCTTCATGACGCGAGGCGGGAAGCGGCGGGGCGCGACGAGGCGCGCGGAGGCGACACAGCGGCGCGATGCAGCGCCACATCGAGGATTTGCTGCACGGCGCGGTGGTAGGGAGCCCCCGCGTAGCGGAGGATCGCGCCGATCGATGTATAGTTCTCATCCTCGGAGAGCCCGCACTGGGCATTCACCTCCAGGACGTACAGTTGCCGCGTCTCGCGGTCCCGGCGCAGGTCGACCCGGCCGTAGCCGGTGCCGCCGACGGACGCATAGGCCGCCCAGCTCACCTCGCAGATCTCGTCGACCTGCGCTGCCGGCGGTTGCTCATACGTCCAGAAATCCTTCCCATCCTGCATGGGCCCTTCGTTCTCGTGGAACTCCCACAGTCGGTCGAACGAGAGGAACCGCTCGGTCTCCGGGAGCTTCTCGTGGAAGACCCGCTCGACCGGCGGATACACCACACGCCGCTCGGGGGCGTCATGCGACCCGATGATGAAGGTCGTGAACTCCTGGCCGGCGATGAATCGCTCCCCCAGGACCCCCCCATCCGCGAGGTTCCAGCCGCGGTACCCTTCCTCGACGATGCGGAGCTGCTCGGCCAACTCGGCCTCGGTGTGCACCACGGACTTGCAGGTGATCCCCATCGAGCCGGCGGAGACGGCGGGCTTCACGATGATCGGCCGGCCAATATCCTCGAACACACCCTCGACCCGCTCGGTGGCCCTGGGGAGGACGCGCCACGGCGCCGTCGGCACGCCGGAGCGATCAAACGCCTCCTTCATCACGATCTTCGAGGTGGTCAGGTCGAAGAACCGGTCGTCGGACCCGGTGTAGATCGCCCCACGCTCGTCGAGGTATCGGATGACCGAGATCCCCGGCGGCCCGTTGACCTCGTCCCCATCGCACAGGTTGAAGAAGACCGGCGTGCGCGGGGCCGACTGCTCGATGATCCGGTCGATCACCTCGCGATAGTCGCGCATCGAGACCGGCTGCCAGTGCCACTCCTGGCCCAGCGCGGCGAAGGCGCGCTCGAACTCCGGGCGACCCTGCTCGAAGTCGCCGTAGAAGGCGATGTTCGGATCGCTGCTGTCGACCACCGGCACCAAAACCCACACCAAAAGCGGTGCGGCTGCCCCTGCCCCGGTATGCAGTTGCGGTCGACTCATCCAGTTGCGCGGATTGTGCGTCTGCGAGAATACGTCCAACCGGATGTTTTCGCTACTATGAATGCGGGTGTTCGGCCAACAGGGCGTGCAGGTCGAGCGCCTCGGTCACCATCTGCAGGGACCCATCGGGGCCAATCGGCCATTCGCTCTTCGGCTTGTCCCAGTACAGCTCGATCCCGTTCTCGTCGGGGTCGCGCAGGTAGATCGCCTCGCTCACCCCGTGGTCGCTCGCCCCGTCCAGCGGGATGTTGGCGTCGATCAGCCGGTGGAGCGCATCCGCCAGCGCCGCGCGCGTGGGATAGCGGAT
>JAEUJL010000728.1 GCA_016794835.1 Gemmatimonadota bacterium
GCGGCCGCCGCGGAACATGCACCGGACCTTTTGTGGCTCGGGGTGCGTCCCGCCTGGGACACGCTGCGTCCCCACCCACGCTTTACGGCATTGCTCCAGCGGCTGCATCTCGCGCCGGCCTAGGCCGGCGCAGCCACTCAGTGGGAGGCGGGCCGCGGCCGAAAGGTCAGGCGCCCCGAGAGCGGGACAGTGACTTCCACCGTTTCCGTGCGCGTCTGCACGCACACCTGCCGGCCGTTCTGCGTGGCGTACTGCGCACAGACGGTGCGGGTGCGTTTCTGCCGCAGGCTGCCCGCCCAGGTGGAACGCGTCAGGGGAAAGCGGTGGTCGATCAGGAACGCCAGGCGCTCGATGTCCGAGGTGTTGTCGCAGAGGAAGCGGCTGCGCTCGGCCGAGGCAAAGGCCTGGTCGACGCGACAGGTGCCGATCTCCGGCTGCAAGCTGAGGGCTCCGGCGAGGATCGTGAGCGATCCGCGGAGCGGCGTCGCCTCACCGGTGGAGGCGGTGAAGTCGTAGATCCCGTCATCGGTGATCCCGCTCGCCGGTGGCGGTCCCCCGGCGCAGGCGATCAGGAACGCGACGCCCCACCGTCCGAGCGGTGCCCATCGGCGAGTGGGGCAGGGAGCGCGCATGCGCCAAGATGCAGGGCGCCGGCGTCTGGCGGGAGGGCGGGCATCGGCGTAGCGTACCCGCGCGAAACGGCGGTGGTTGGGGTGGCGCACCATGCGGCGGTGCGGCGGGGCTTGTGTGCCCGATGTGCAGTGCCGGGCCCCGGGGTTCCCTCTCTCCCTCGAAACCACGCGTGTCCCCACTGTTGGTCGCCATCCTGGCCTACCTGGTGCTGCAGTTCGGCATCGGGGTCTGGGCGTCCAAGCGCGTGCGCAGCGAGGCGGACTACCTCCTGGCGGGTCGCTCGTTAGGCTATCCGCTCGCGACCTTCTCCTTCTTTGCCACCTGGTTCGGGGCCGAGACGGTGATGGGGTCGGCCGGCACTGCGTATAGCCAGGGCGCGTCGCTCGCCAACGCGGAGCCGTTTGGCTATGGGCTCTGCCTGGTGGGGATGGGGGTGATCTTCGCGCGCCCCCTCTGGCGGCGGCAACTGACCACACTCGCCGACCTGTTCCGGACCCGGTACTCGGTCCCCGTCGAGCGGGTGGCGGCCGTGATCCTCAT
Source organism: Gemmatimonadota bacterium (assembly GCA_016794835.1). Lineage (GTDB taxonomy): Bacteria > Gemmatimonadota > Gemmatimonadetes > Gemmatimonadales > Gemmatimonadaceae > RBC101. The sequence goes on from JAEUJL010000728.1 coordinate 1,174, forward strand.
CCCGAGCTCGATCCTGTGGGCGGCGGCCCAGGTCCGTGCCTTCGGCCAGGTCCTCTCGCTCGCGGGCGCGTTCGAGCTGGAGGTGGCGATCGCGCTGGCTACCGGCTTCACGATCATGTATACGGTGTTTGGGGGTCTCCTGGCCGACGCGGTGACGGACCTCGTGCAGGGGGCGTTGGTCATTCTTGGGCTCCTGGTTGTGGCCGTCGCCGTGGTCCTCGCCTTGCCCGAGGGGGTCTCGGTGACGGGGGTCCTCACAGCACCCGGCGCCATCACGCTGCGGCCTCCCGACGACGTGACGTGGCTGGCGCTGCTCGAGGAGTGGAGCATCCCGGTGTGTGGCTCGCTCATCGCGACGGAACTGGTCGGGCGGGTCGTTGCCACGCGGACCGAGCATGTGGCGGCCCGATCCGCGCTGATGGCGGGCGGGATGTACATCGCGGTTGGACTCATTCCGCTGCTCATCGGCCTGGTCGGCCGGGAGGTGGTCGCTCCCCTGGCGGACCCGGAACAGGTGGTGCCCGCGGTGGCTCAACAGCTGCTCCCGCCGGCGCTCTTCGTCGTCTTCATTGGCGGCCTCCTTTCGGCCATCCTGTCGACGGTGGACAGCACCTTGTTGATCGCGTCCGGCTTGCTGTCGCACAACCTCATTGTGCCGGTGCTCCGCATCGTGGACGAACGCCGGAAGGTGCTCGCGGCCCGGCTCGGCGTCGCCACGTTCGGTGTGATCGCGTTTGTGCTCGCCGTTCGCGCCGAGGGGGTGTTCGCGCTGGTGGAGCAGGCCTCGGCGTTCGGGAGCTCCGGTGCCCTGGTGGTAGTCGTCTTTGGCCTCTTCTCGCCCTGGGGCGGGCCACGCACCGCGATGGCCAGCTTGCTCGTCGGGCTGGGGAGCTACCTGGCCGGTGCGTTCGGCGGGATCGAGGCGCCGTTCCTCGCCTCGCTGGTCCTCTCGCTGCTGACCTACGTGGTGGGCAGCGTCCTGGAGGGCCGCCCGGTGCGTCAGCCGTTGGCGGAGCCCTGACCGGGGCACACGCGCCGCACCCCCGTGTGGCCACGGCCGCTGCCCAGGGTTCAGGGGGCCCGCTGTCGCTCCAGTGGTCGTCGCGTGGGAGTGGCCGCGACAGCGACCGCCATCAGGGGACGATGCCCGTTGGGCGGAGCACCAGCTGCTCGATGAAGAACTCCATCATCCGGTCCGTACGCAGGGCGGTGTGTCCCGCATCCGGCCCCACCTGCACCTCAAAGCTCTTGCCCGCCCGCTGCAGCGCCTGGATGAGCTGCATGGTGTTGTTGGGGTGCACGTTGTTGTCCGCCGTGCCGTAGTAGAGCATCAGGCGACCCTTCAGCTTGTCCACCTGGGTCATGGCCGAGCCTGCGTCATACCCGGCCGCGTTCTCCTGTGGAATCCACATGTACCGCTCGGTGTAGATCGTGTCGTAGTGCCGCCAGTCGGTCACGCTGGACGACGCGGAGGCCGCCGCAAAGACGTCGGGATGGCGGAGGAGCGCGAGGGCCGACGCGTACCCGCCATACGAGGAGCCGAAGATCCCCGCGCGCCCGCGCTCGACGTAGGGCCGGGCCCACAACGCGCGCACCCCGGCCGCCTGGTCGTCGATCTCCACGGTGCCGAGCTTGAGGTAGATCGCGTCGAGGAATCGCTTGCCGCGGCCCCCGGCGCTGCGCGAGTCCAGGCTCACGACGAGGAAGCCGAGCTCGGTCAGCGGGTG
>JAEUJL010000730.1 GCA_016794835.1 Gemmatimonadota bacterium
GCCGTCGTCTGGCCCGAGCGTGACACCGCTGTGACGTCCGCGCCCTTGGAGACCAGGTACTTGATCATCTCGTTGTCACCGCGGGACGCGGCGTGGTGGAGGGCGGTATATCCGCTGTAGTCCCGGGCGTTCACGTCGGCGCCGAGCACCTCCACGATGTACTTGACGGCGGGGAGCCAGCCATCGGGCACGTGACGGTGGTCGTTCGCCGCAAAGCCCTGCCCGTACCCAACGCCAGCGGCGGCGTGCAGGAGGTAGACGCCGGGCCCACCATCAGGAACCGGGGGGAGGCCCGAGGGATCCATGCGTGGAGCCGCGGGCATCGCGCCACTGGCGCTGGCGGCCGGATCGCCGCGTCGCGCACGCGGTGCCGGGCGGATGGTGGCCACCGACGGGTCCGCACCAGCGGCGACCAGCATCTTCATCGCCTCCACGTCGGTCGCGTAGGCCGCGCGGAACAGGGGCGTCGCCCCGGCGAAGTCCACCCGCAGGTTGTCCCGGTTGTACGTCGTGTACCAGAGCGAGCGCTTGAGGCGTGCGTTGGGATTGGCGCCGGCCTTGATGAGCGCCGCCACCACATCGAGGTACGTGTTCGCCTGGCGGAGCTGAAACGCCGGCTGCGGCGTTCGGGTCGTCGGCGCCCACTCCTTGTTCAGCACGGCATACAACGGCCCGGCACCGGCATCGGAATAGAGATTGGGATTCGCACCGGCCTTGATCAGCTCGAGCGCGAGGTCGTAGTGGCCATTGATCGCGGCCATGAGGAGCGGCGAGGTCTTGTCACCGGCGCTCACCTGGTTGAGGTCGGCGCCTGCCTCGATGAGTGCCTTGACCACCGGAGTATGGCCCTCGCGCACGGCGAGCAGCATCGAGGTCAGCCCGCCCTGCGCGCCAATCAGTTCGGTGTATCCCGGCGCGTCGTCATCCAGCCCGGGGCCACCCTGCGCCATGAGCCGTTGCTCCTCGGCCGCGCGCGCCTGCGCGGCCCCGTCGAGTGCGGCAGCTGTTGCCACCTGGTTGTCCACATCCATCGACGCCTTCACCGCGGCCTGGACGACCGCAGGCCTGGGCTGCCACCCCGCCTTGTCCTTCGCCCCTTCCTGCTCCCGCGCTTCGGCCAACACCTGGTTGCGGCGCTGCTTCGACTGGCGATCGATCGCGGCGGACGCCATGACGTCCATGGCCTTGGCCGCCACCTTGTGGTCGGCACCAGCGGCGAGAAGGAGCTTGACCGCCTCCAACCGTCCCTTCGCGGCGGCGATCATCAGGGGAGTCTGCCCCCACTGCGGCTCCCGGGCATCCACCACGGCCCGGGCATCCAGCAGGGCCTTCACCGCGCGGGCGTCCCCGAAGAGCGCCGCAAGGTGCAGCGGGGTCACGCCCACGGATCCGGCGGCGTTCGGGTTCGCGCCCGCCTTGAGCAACAAGGCCACCACATCACCCGCGCCATTCTCGGCGGCCACGTGCAAGGGAGTGTACCCACCGATGCGCGTGGCCGCGGCGACGTTGGCCTTGGCGCGGAGCAGGACGCTGGCGACCTCCACCTGGTTGTATCGCGCCGCCCAGTGCAGTGCGGTCATGCCATCGCCCTGGGGCGCATTGACGTCGGCCCCGCGAGCCACCAGGGCACGCACGGTGGCCGCGTCGCGACGCATGGCGGCGTCCGCCAGCGGGGCGACCGGCATGAACGCCGTCGTGACCAACACGAGTCCTGCAGCCGCAAACAGTGCGCGCAATCCAGTCATGGCGGGTGTCCCTGTCTCGGGGTCAGAACGTGAAGCAGCCGGTGGAATCGCCGAACGACTCGAGGTCGCTCATCCCCATCCCCTGCAACAGGCCGAGCATCGCGTTGGCCATCGGGGTGCTGTCCGGCGCCTTGAGGTGCAGGTTCCCCTTGAGCACGCCGCCCGCCCCACCCAGGAAGACCAGCGGGCACCGCCGGTGGTTGTGCGTATTCCCGTCGGCCATCGGGGATCCGTAGATGATCGCGGTCTGGTCGAGCAGCGTCCCGTCGCCTTCCTTCACCGCATGGAGCTTCTCCATCAGGTACGGCAGGAGGCTCACGTGGTAGCGGTTGATCTCGGCGAACTCCTTCACGCGCTGCGGGTTGTTCCCGTGGTGTGAGGCCGGGTGGAACCCGGCGGACACGCCGCTCTCCGGGTACACGCGTGCCGAGGCGTCGCGCCCGAGCTTGAACGAGAAGACGCGCGTCATGTCCGACTGGAAGGCCAGCACCTGCAGGTCCATGAACAGCTTCACGTGTTCATCGAACGAATCGGGCACCCCGGTCGGGGCCCCGGCCAGCTGCCGTTCCTCGCCTGACGAGTTGCGCGCCTCGACCTTCTCGATGCGTCGCTCGATCTCGCGGACCGTCTCGAGGTACTGGTCCATGCGCTGGCGGTCACTGGCCCCCAGCTCGCGCTTGAGTTCGGCCACGCGCCCGGTGACCCAGTCCAGGATGCTCTTGGTTGCCGTGAGCCGCGCCGAGCGCTCGGCCGGGGTCCCCCCGGTCCCGAACAGCCGCTCGAACGCCACGCGCGGGTCGCGGATCATCGGGAGCGGATCCGTGGGCGACGCCCAGCTGATCGTGTCCGTGTAGGCGCAGGAGTAGCCATAGGCGCACCCGCCGGCGCGATCCTGCGGCTCGATGCAGAGCTGCATCGACGGGATCGGCGTGTCCTGCCCAAAACGGCGCGCGTACATCTGGTCCAGCGAGGTCCCGACGAAGATGTCGGAGCTCTCGGTCTGCGTCGGGTGGGATTGCGTCAGGAAAACGGCGCTGGACCGGAAGTGATCCCCGCCGATCTCCTCGGACTTGTACGCCTCGGCCATGCGTACATCCGTGTTCGACACGATGGTGATGTACTTGCGCCACTTCTCGAGGGGCGAGAGCGAGGTCCCCTTGAGGTCGAAGGTGGCCCCGGTCCCGACCGGCACCCAGAGGTTGTTGGCCAGGCCAAACGGGGCGCAGCCGGCGGCGCCGTGCACCATCTCCATCGCGATCAGGCGCCGGGCCCCGGTGGCAGCGGCGCCGGTGCCGCGAAATGGGGTCATCGCCTCGAGGTACGGCAACGCGATGGTCGCCCCCATCCCCTTGAGGAAGGTGCGGCGCGGGAGCGGTTGCTTGAGGATGTGGCTCATGGGGCGACCGGGTGTGATCGGGTGAACGACACGGGGACTGGGCTTCCGCCGGGGAACGGCGTGGGAGATGGTGCCGCCATCATGGACTCGTGACCTTCGCGTCCGCGACCGGCTCCGAGCGCTGCATGCGGAACGCGGGGCTGTTGATGATCCCCATGATGTAGGCCGACATCTTGTGGTCCTTCTTCTCCGCCTCCCGCACGATGCTGCGGATCGTTGGCATGTCATGCGCCTCCACCCGACGCCCGACGGCGTACGCCATCAGGTTGCGGGTGAAGGTGCGGAGCAGGACTTCCTTGCGCTTGGTCAGCGCGGTCGACAGGTCGGAGAGGCTCTGGGCCTGGCTCCCATCCCACAACTCACCGCGCGCGTCGATGGGCGTGCCGTTGTCGCGCACGCGCCAGCGTCCCGTGGCATCGTAGTTCTCGAGCGCGACGCCGATGGGGTCCATCATCTTGTGGCAGGACGAGCACGCCGGGTTCTTGCGATGCTGCTCCATGCGCTCGCGGACGGTCAGGATGCGGGCCCCGTCGTTCCCGGGGGTCGCCTCCAGGTCCGGCACCCCGGGGGGCGGCGGCGGTGGTGGCGAATTGAGCAGCACCTCCATCACCCACTTGCCCCGCTCCACCGCCGAGGTCCGCGTGGCATGGGAGGTCAGCGTGAGCACGGAGGAATGCCCCAGCACGCCGCGCCGGCTGTCGGTGTACTTCACCTTCTGCCACTCGTTCCCGGCCACCCCCGGCACCCCGTAGTGCTCGGCGAGGCGCCCGTTCATGAAGGTGTAGTCGGCCGTGTACAGCTCCATCGCACTCTTGTCCTCGTCGACGAGGCTCTTGAAGAAGAGCTCCGTCTCCTTGCGCATCGCGTCCCGGAGCTGCTCGTCAAAGTCGGGGTACTGGCGGACATCCGGCTGCACCATCGCCAGGTCGGGCAATCGCAGCCACTGCGCCGCAAACCGGGTCGCCAACGCCTCGGCGCGGGGATCGGCGAGCATGCGCTTCACCTGTCGCTCGAGCACCACCGGGTTGGACAAACGGCCAGCAGCTGCCACGGTGACGAGCTCGCGATCCGGCGGCGAGGCCCACAGGAAGAAGGCCAATCGGGAGGCCAGGTCCACGTCGCGCAACTTCCAGGCGCTCCCCGCCTTCGCGGTGGCCGGCGCGCGTTCAAAGCGGAAGTAGAAATCCGGTGAGGCCAGAATCCCCTCGATCGCATTCCGGACCCCGTTCTCGAAGCC
>JAEUJL010000806.1 GCA_016794835.1 Gemmatimonadota bacterium
CGCGCCCGCATGCGCAAGCTGCGGGTCGACGCGCAGCGGATCCGCGCGTCGCTGACGCCAGGGTCGTGATGTTGTGCGGACCTAGTCCGTGTGCCGCCAGCTTCCCACGAGACGCGGGGTCTCGGTCGGACCAGGTGAGCCGCCGGCCGGTTCGAGGGTCATCGCGCAGAGCTCGACGACATCGATCGCATTGACGTCGGTGCCGACCGGGACGATGATCGTTGCGCGTCCTTCCTCATCCGTATTGAACGTGCCCATCGAGACGGGCGCCTTGAGTGCCTTGGAGATCGCCCACAGCTGGTAGGTCTTCCCCTCTGGGGCCCGCGGCACATTGAACGCGGTGACGATGAACACGTTGCGCGTGTGGTTCCAGAAGACACGCGCCGACGGCTTGTTGTTCGACTCGGCGAGCGAGACGACGTGGACCTCGGGCCCCATGAAGGCACTGAGCGTCCGGTCCTTCTCCTGCAACTCGCTCCGGACCTGCGTGAGTTCGCCGGAGAGTGCCACCATCGCCTCACGGGCCTGCCGCTGGCCGTTGAAGGCGAACACGGCAAACGCGGCACAGGCGGCAGCAGCCAACCATGGGGTGACCTGTCGCCAGCGCGATGGTGCGCTGGTCACCGGCCGCGCCCCCGGCGCGGTGGAGATGCTGCGGACGGTGCGCGCATCGGCGAGGATGCGATCGCGCAGCGCGGCCGGGGCCGCCGCGGACGGTGCCGCGTAGGCCATGAGGGCGCCCACCTCGCGGAAGGCGTCCACTTCGCGACGGAACTCGGGGTCGCGCGCGACCAGGGCATCGAGCGCGGCGCGTTCACCCGGCTCGACGGCGTCGAGCGCGTAGGCCGCGGCAAGTTCTCGGAGGTCGCTCATACGCTGGCCACCATCCGGGGCGTGACGGGGGTCGCGGGGACGGTGACGAGGTCACGCAATCCCTCCATCGCGGAGCGCAGGGCCAGCGCGATGTTGACTTCGGACTCGCCAAGCGCGCGCGCGATCTCGGCGCGACTCAGGCCGCCGAAGTACGCCAGCTCAACACTCTGGCGTTCCACGGGGGCCAGCCGCTCGAGGGCGAGGGCGAGTTGGGAGGCCGCCGGCGGGTGCGCGTGGGGCACGTGCGCGGTCGGGGTGCGACGGGCCAACGCCCGCGACCGCACCATGCGGGACAACCAGGCGAACAGCGACAGACCGGGCTGTGCGACCGAGCGGGCCTCGCGCCAGACCTCCGCGAAGGCGTCGGTCACGACCGACTCCGCTGTGGGGGGGTCCTGGGTGATGGCGAGGGCAAGTCCGTACACAACAGCTCCATAGGAATCGTACAGTACACCAAGGGCACGCTCGTCCCCGGCGACGAGGCGCGAGATGAGGCGCGCATCGTCGTCGTCGGATGGTCTCGCGGATGGCCGGGCGACAGGGTCGACCATGAGGACGGCTGGGAGTTTCCGAAGATTGTGGCGTTCGCCCTCCGGACGGGAGGTCGGCCACTGCGGGACTACGCCGCCCGTGGCCCGGCGGATTGGGTGGGCTGGCCGAACCCGGGTCCGGCCCCCATGTTGGGCGCCAGCGTCCCAGGGACACCTCCCCCATTCATCGAGTCAAGTCCATGTCAGCAAACACGTTGCGACGTCGAAGCGACCTCCTGACGGCGGCGATTCTGGTCCTCCTCCCGGTGCTCGTCCAGGCCCAACACCGCGGCGCCATGGACTCCGTGCGCATCCGGGACTTGTACGTGAGCAACAAGCCGGAGGACCACCCGGTGGCCAATTACGACCGGGATGTCACCAATCGCAAGGCGTCCGACAGCACGTGGGCGGCCCGCAGCCGGGGAGTGATGGACTATGCCAAGGTGACCTACAAGAGCACTGCTGACGGCATGGAGATCCCGGCCCACGTCTTCCAGCCGCTGCAGAAGCGGGGGGCGAAGGGGCACGCCGCGATGATCTGGGTGCACGGCGGGGTGCACAGCAACTTCGGCCCCACGATGTTCCCCTTTGTCCGCGAGGCCGTGCAGCGCGGCTACGTGATTGTCGCGCCCGACTATCGGGGTTCCACGGGCTACGGCAAGGCACACCACAATGCGATCGACTACGGCGGCAAGGAGGTGACCGACGTCATGTCGGCCGTGGAATACCTCAAGACCCTGCCGCACGTGGACCAGGACCGGCTGGGAATGATGGGGTGGAGCCACGGCGGGTTCATCACCTCGCTCTCGATCATGCGCGACCAGCACCCGTTCAAGGGCGGGGCCGCGATCGTGCCGGTGACGAACCTCTTCTTCCGGCTCTCCTTCAAGGGGCCCTCGTACACGCGCAGCTTCTCCACGCAGGAAGGGATCCAGGGGATGCCGCACGAGAAGCGCGCCGAGTACGAGAAGCGGTCCCCGCTGTACCAGGTGGAGAAGCTCAATGTGCCCATCCTCGTGCACGTCTCCACGAACGACGAGGACGTGAACTACGTCGAGGACCAGCAGATGGTCTGGAAGCTCCGCGCCCTCAAGCCGGATCTCGCCGAGACGAAGGTGTATGTCGACCCGGCGCCGTGGGGCGCGAGCGTGGGCCATGCGTTCAGCCGTCGCGTCGATCCCCAGACGCTCGAGCGC